>DASPYH010000111.1:0-5390 GCA_035636875.1 Mycobacteriales bacterium
GGCGATCTCGTTGCCGCCGTCCGGCCGCAGCCGCACGCCGAGCAGGCCGGCGGAGCGGACCAGCACCTGCTCCAACTCGTCCGGCTCGTAGAACTCCATGTGCCCGACGAAGCCGAACCGGTCGCGCAGCGGGCCGGTCAGCAGCCCGGCCCGGGTGGTCGCGCCGACCAGCGTGAACGGTGCCACGTCCAGCGGGATCGCGGTCGCGCCCTGGCCCTTGCCGACCACGACGTCGACGCGGAAGTCCTCCATCGCGACGTAGAGCAACTCCTCCGCGGGCCGGGCGATGCGGTGGATCTCGTCGATGAAGAGCACGTCACCCTCGCCGAGCGCGGTCAGCACCGCGGCCAGGTCGCCGGCCCGCTCGATGGCAGGGCCGCTGGTGACGCGGATACCCGCGCCGAGCTCGGCCGCGACGATCAAGGCCAGGCTGGTCTTGCCGAGGCCGGGGGCGCCGGAGAGCAGCACGTGGTCAGGCGGCCGGCCGCGGCGCAGGGCGGACTCCAGCACCAGGCCGAGCTGCTCGCGCACCTTCGGCTGGCCGACGAAGTCGGTCAGCCGCCGGGGACGCAGCGCGGCCTCGACCTCGCGCTCGTCGCCGGCGGCGTACGCAGAGACGACATCGACCTCCGTCACCGGGTGCCTCCAGGTGTACGGACACACGTCGCTACACGCCTGGGTGTGCCGAGGTGGCTCATCGTGGCCCCAGGACACGCAGGGCGGCGCGCAGCATCGTGCGCACGTCGGGCGGATCGTCGGGCGCCTCGTCGGCTCCCGCCTCGTCGGCACCCGCCTGGTCGGGCACCACGGCCGCGACCGCGTCCTCGGCCTCCCGGATGGACCAGCCCAGGCCGACCAGCGCGTGCCGCACCTGGTCCCGCCAGGGGGCGACCGGGGTGAGCGCCGTCCCCGCGTCTCCGCGGCCGGCCGGATCGGCCGGCCCGATCCGATCGCGCAGCTCCAGCACGAGCCGCTCGGCGCCCTTCCTGCCGATGCCCGGCACCCTGGTCAGCGCCGGTAGGTCGGCGGTGGCCACCGCCCGGCGCACCTCGTTCGGCGGATGCACGGCCAGCACGGCCTGGGCCAGCCGCGGGCCGACACCGCTCGCCGTCTGCAGCAACTCGAACAGCGACCGCTCGTCGTCGTCGGCGAAGCCGTAGAGGGTCAGCGAGTCCTCCCTGACCACGAGGCTGGTCGCGAGCCGCGCCGGCTGCCCGACCCGCAGCCGGGCCAGCGTGCCGGGCGCGCAGGAGACCGCCAGGCCAACCCCGCCCACGTCGACCACCGCACCGTCCGGTCCGACCGCGGCGACCCGACCTTGCACGCTGGCGATCACGACGCCTCCTCGGCGAGACGGCGACGGGCGGCGGCATTCGGCGCCCGCGCCGGGACGGTGGGACCCGTGCCGCCGCGGGAGCCGTCCTGGGCGGCGAGGGCGGCCGCCAGGCGGGTCTGCGCGGAGCCCCGCCACAGCTGGCAGATGGCCAGGGCGAGCGCATCGGCGGCGTCCGCGGGGCGTGGCCGCTCCGGCAGCAGCAGCAGCCTGGTGACCATCGTCGCGACCTGCGCCTTGTCCGCGCGGCCCGAGCCGGTCACGGCGGCCTTGACCTCGCTCGGCGTGTGCAGCGCGACCGGAACGCCGGCCCGGGCGGCGGCGAGGATCGCCACCGCGGCGGCCTGTGCGGTGCCCATCACCGTCCGGACGTTGTGCTGGCTGAACACCCGCTCTACCGCGACCACGTCCGGGGCGTGCGCGGCGACCGCCGCGTCCAGCCCGGCGGCGAGGACGAGCAGCCGCTGCCCGACGTCGAGGTCCGGCGGCGTCCGCACGACCTCGACCGCGACCAGCCGCAGCTGTCGCCCGGGAACCCCCTCGACCACGCCGACCCCGCACCGGGTCATCCCGGGGTCGACGCCGAGCACCCGCACCGCCCGCTCCCCTCACCGCCCGAACAGCCGTTCGACACCCTATCGAGCCACCCTCCGGCCATCCGTCACCGACACACTGACATGCAAATCACGTGTGAGACACCCAAATGCCATGTAGGTTGGAGAGGTGAGCAAGACGATCCAGGTCCGCGACGTGCCCGACGACGTCCACGCCACTCTTCGCGCCCGCGCCGCGGCCGCGGGGCAGTCCCTGTCCGACTACGTGCTGCACCAGCTCGAGGGGTACGCACGGCGCCCCGCTCTGGCCGACGTCCTCGAGCGGGCGCAGAGTCGATCGGGCAGCGCCGATCTGGAGGACATCGTCGCCGTCGTGCGGGCGGCGCGGGATCGGGAGGACTGACGTGCTGGTCGTCGACACCTCCGCCGTCGTCCACGCGCTCCTGCACCGACCAGCACACCCCGGGCTGCTCCGCCGCATCCGGGCGGAAGGCGAGCTCGCGGCACCGCACCTGATCGACCTCGAGGTGTTGCACGCTCTGCGTGGTCTCCTCCGCGCGGGCCGGGTGACCGAGGACCAGGCGGCGGACGTGCGCACGGACTTCGCCGACCTGCCGCTCACCCGCTACCCGCACGCTGGCCTCTCCGACCGGATCTGGGAGCTGCGACACAACCTCACCCCATACGACGCAAGCTTCGTGACGCTGGCCGAGGCGTTCCGGTGCCCGCTCGTCACGTCGGACGCGATGCTTGCCAAGGCCTCCGGGCACCAGGCCGACGTCGAACTCTACGCGCAGCCCTAAGCGACGTCCTGGGCTCGTCCAGGGCCGGTGATGCCGAGGGCACCGGGGCTCGACCGGGTGGACCCGGCGAAATCTGGCTGAGCCCGGATGGCGCGAACAGCGCGCGGCCCTGCCGCCTGAGCGTCCGGGCCGCCCCGGGAAGACTCAGTCGACCAGCGCCAGGACGTCGTCGGAGACGTCGAAGTTGGCGTAGACGTCCTGGACGTCGTCGAGATCGTCCAGCGCCTCGATCAGCCGGAAGACCCGGCGGGCGGCGTCCTCCTCCAGCGGCACGGTCACGCTGGGCACGAACTGCGCCTCGGCGGACTCGTAGTCGATCCCGGCACCCTGCAGGGCGGTGCGCACCGCCACCAGGTCACCCGGCTCGCTGACCACCTCGAACGACTCGCCGAGGTCGTTGACCTCCTCCGCGCCCGGGTCGAGCACGGCGGCCAGCACGTCGTCCTCGCTGGTGCCGGCCTTGGGAACGATCACCACGCCCTTGCGGGTGAACAGGTACGCCACCGAGCCGGGGTCGGCCATCGAGCCGCCGTTGCGGGTCATCGCCGTCCGGACGTCGGACGCCGCCCGGTTGCGGTTGTCGGTCAGGCACTCGACCAGCACCGCCACCCCGCCCGGGGCGTACCCCTCGTAGGTGATCGTCTGGTACTCCGCACCGCCGGCCTCGGCGCCGGACCCGCGCTTGACGGCGCGGTCGATGTTGTCGTTCGGGACCGAGCTCTTCTTCGCCTTCTGGATCGCGTCGTACAGCGTCGGGTTGCCGGCCGGGTCGCCGCCGCCGACGCGAGCCGCGACCTCGACGTTCTTGATCAGCTTGGCGAAGAGCTTGCCGCGCTTCGCGTCGATCACGGCCTTCTTGTGTTTCGTCGTCGCCCACTTGGAGTGGCCGCTCATGCTCTCTCCCGCTCCTCAGCCGGTCCGGCAGGCGCCATGCCCATGCCCGCGCCTCCGCGCGGGCCAGCCCGCCGGACGGTCCTCGTCGCTCCCCACTCGCGCTGCGAGCCCTCGCGCTCGCTCACATCCCTCACCATCCGCACGAAGAGCGCGTGCACACGCGCGTCGCCCGCCAGCTCGGGGTGGAACGACGTGGCGAGCAGGGCCCCCTGCCGCACGGCGACGATCCTACCGGCGGCCGGACCGGCCTCCACCCGTCCCAGCACCTCGACGTCCGCTCCCACGGACTCCACCCAGGGGGCCCGGATGAACACCGCGTGGAACGGCTCGCCGGCCACGCCCGCGACGTGGATCGGCTCCTCGAACGAGTCCACCTGCCGGCCGAACGCGTTGCGGCGGACCGTCATGTCCAGCCCGCCGAGCGTCTGTTGACCGGCGACGCCATCGAGAACGCGATCCGCCAGCAGGATCATCCCGGCACACGACCCGTATGCGGGCAGTCCCCCGGCTATCCGCTTGCGCAGCGGCTCGACCAGGTCGAACGCGGCGGCGAGCCTGCCGATGGTGGTCGACTCGCCGCCGGGGATCACCAGCCCGTCGACGGCGTCGAGCTCGGCCGGACGGCGCACCGGGACCGCGTCGGCACCGGACCCGGACAGCGCGCTGAGGTGCTCGCGGACGTCGCCCTGCAGCGCAAGGACGCCGATCGTGGGGCGCTCGCTCACCACCCGCGCCCGGCGTACCTCTGCTCCGGGGCGAGCTCGCCGAGCCCGATGCCGACCATCGGCTCGCCGAGCCCGCGCGAGACCTTGGCGATCACGTCCGGGTCGTCGTGGAAGGTGGTCGCCTTGACGATCGCCTCGGCCCGCCGCGCCGGGTCGCCGGACTTGAAGATGCCGGAGCCGACGAAGACGCCTTCCGCGCCGAGCTGCATCATCATCGCGGCGTCGGCGGGCGTCGCGATGCCGCCGGCGGTGAACAGCACGACCGGGAGCTTGCCGATCGTGGCGACTTCGGCGACCAGGTCGTACGGGGCGCGCAGGTCCTTGGCTGCCGCGTAGAGCTCGTCCGCTGCCAGCGTGGCCAGCCGGCGGATCCCCGCGCGGATGGACCGCATGTGCCGGGTCGCCTCGACCACGTTGCCGGTGCCGGCCTCGCCCTTCGAGCGGATCATCGCCGCACCCTCCGAGATCCGCCGCAGCGCCTCGCCCAGGTCCGTCGCGCCGCAGACGAACGGCACCGTGAAAGCCCACTTGTCGATGTGGTGGGCCTCGTCGGCCGGGGTCAGCACCTCGGACTCGTCGACGTAGTCCACGCCCAGCGCCTGCAGCACCTGGGCTTCGACGAAGTGGCCGATCCGCGCCTTCGCCATCACCGGGATGGAGACCGCGCTGATGATGCCCTCGACCATGTCGGGGTCCGACATCCGGGCGACCCCGCCCTGGGCGCGGATGTCGGCCGGCACCCGCTCCAGCGCCATCACCGCGACCGCGCCGGCATCCTCCGCGATCTTCGCCTGCTCCGGCGTGACCACGTCCATGATCACGCCGCCCTTCAACATCTCGGCGAGACCACGCTTGACGCGCACTCCACCAGTTGCCGGTTCGTGGCCGTTGACGGCCGACTTGTCAGTGCTCATCTCTGCTCCGACTCCGCACAAAGTTGCGGGCAGTAACCATTGTAGATCGCTTTCGCGGTGCCACGATTGTATTGGTACAGACGCGCGAAATTGCCGCTGGAGTGCTGCGCTACGGCTTGCGTTTCGCGGTGGCCCTGCCGGTGCTTTTCGGGGCGCGTCCGGCACTG
>DASPYH010000112.1:0-5877 GCA_035636875.1 Mycobacteriales bacterium
CGCGGACGTCGACCTGCTGGTCCCGACGAAGGACCGGCCGGACGGGCTCGCGGTCACCCTCTCCGGGCTCGCGGCGCAGTCGGCCGGCGGGTTCCGGGTCGTCGTCAGCGACCAGTCGCCGGGCGAGCCGGCCCTCTCGGCGCCGGCGGTGGCGACCATGCTGCGGGTGCTGCGGCAGCGCGGCTGCGCGGTCGAGGCCGGGCGGCACCTGCCGGCCCGTGGCCTGGCCGAGCACCGGGCGTACCTGCTGTCGCGGGCGCACGGGGCGTACGCGCTGTTCCTCGACGACGACGTCTGGCTGGAGCCGGACGCGCTGGCCACCATGCTGGCCGCGATCGCCGAGCTGGGCTGCGGCTTCGTCGGGATGCCGCTGATCGGACTGTCGTACGCCGCCGACGTCCGCCCGCACGAGCACGCGCCGTACGAGGAGTGGGCCGGCCGGGTGGAGCCGGAGCGGGTCCGCCGGGACACCCCGGCCTGGCAGCGCTGGCGGCTGCACAACGCGGCGAACCCGCTGCACCTCGCCCGCGCCCGAGGCCTGCGCTCGGGCTGGCGGGCGTACAAGGTGGCCTGGATAGGCGGCTGCGTCCTCTACGACCGGGCCGCGCTGGTCGACTGCGGCGGGTTCGACTTCTGGACCTCGGCCGGGGCACCGGGTCACGCCGGCGAGGACGTGGTCGCCCAGCTGCGGGTCATGGAGCGGTACGGCGGGGCCGGCCTGCTGCCGAGCAGGGCCTACCACCTCGAGCTGCCCACCACGGTGCCGGACCGGGCGGTCGACTGGTACGACCGGGTGATGGAACCATCGTAGAGCGGTCACGATGCGACTAGTTGCATTTTCGACGGTCGCGATATATCGTCTCCTCGTCAACGACGAGAGGAGCATTGAGATGCACCCGACAGACAGCGGCCGGTGGCGGCCGCATCCTCACGAGCACCCGCGCCGGCACCCGCCGTTCGGTCGGCCCGGAGCGTTCGGTCCAGGCGGCTTCGGCCGGCCCGGCGGGTTCGGCGGTCCGGGTCCGTTCGGCCCGGGCGGCGGCCGAGGTCGGCACCGCGGCCGCGGTGCCCGGCGCGGCGACGTCCGCGCCGCCGTGCTGGCGCTGCTCGCCGAGCGGCCGATGCACGGCTACGAGATCATCCAGCAGATCGAGGAGCGCTCGGGCGGCGTGTGGCGGCCGAGCCCCGGCTCGGTCTACCCGACCCTCCAACTGCTCGCCGACGAGGGCCTGGTCTCCGGCGACGAGTCCGGCGGCCGGCGGCTGTTCACCCTGACCGACAGCGGCCGGACCGAGGCCGAGCGGCTCGCCGGCTCGGCGCCCTGGCAGCAGGAGCCGGACGAGTCCTGGGCGACCGCGCGGCGGTTCCGCGACGAGCTCGGCCAGCTGGGCATGGCGGTCTGGCAGGTCGCGCGGGTCGGCACCGACGAGCAGCGCGCCGAGGTGCTGGCGGCCCTCGCCGAGGCCCGCCGCAAGGCCTACCGGCTGCTCGCCGACAGCGACACCGACACCGAGACCGACACCGAGCGGTGAGCCGCGCCGGCGCGGCGCAACGCAGGGCCCGGGCGACGTGTCGCCCGGGCCCTGCCTGCCCTCCTGTCACGGGGTGGGACGGTCCACCTGACCGCGCCACGCGCCGGTCTCGGCGCCCCGGCTCTCGATGAACTTCTTGAAGCGCTCGAGGTCGCCCTCGACGCGCCGGCCGACGATGCCGAGCTTGTCGCCGACGTTCTCGGCGACGCCCTCCGGCTCGAAGTCCATCTGCAGCATCACCCGGGTCGTGCCGGTGTCGATGCGGTGAAAGGTCACCACCCCGGCCTGCTTCGGCCCGTCCACCGAGGTCCAGGCCACCCGCTCGTCCGGGATCTGCTCGGTGATCTGCGCATCGAACTCGCGGCCGACCCCAGCGATCGAGGTGACCCAGTGGGTGCTCGTGTCCGACGTCTGGTCGACCCGGTCGACGCCCTCCATGAACTCGGGGAACGACTCGAACTGCGTCCACTGGTTGTAGGCGGTGCGCACCGGGACGTCCACGTCGATCGACTTCTCGACCGTGCTCATCACTCCTCCATCTCCTCGGATTTCTCGTCGGATACCTGTCCCCTCCCCGCCGGGATCGGGCTCAAACACCGCTCGACCAACCCCTGGCGCGGTTCTGGGGCCCCCGGGGCACCCGACTCCGGCGGCACGGTCGCGACGGTGTGCCCGCCGGCCCGGACGGGTACCGATCCCGGTCGTGAGCGGAACGGCGACGACCCCCGATGCCGAGGCCAGCCCGGCGGTCTCCGCGGAGGACGCCGACCTGCTGGAGACCGTGAAGCGGGCGGCCGTCGAGCTCAAGCGCGCCGACATCCCGTTCGCGCTGTGCGGGGGCTGGGCCGTGTACGCCCGCGGCGGCCCACGCTCCGAGCACGACGCCGACTTCGTCCTGGTCGAGCAGGACGTCCCGCGGGCGGTGGACGTGCTCGAGACGGCCGGGTTCACCCCCGGCGACGCGCCCGAGGACTGGCTGGTCAAGGTCTGGGACCGCGGCAACCTGGTGGACCTGATCTTCCGGCTGTCCGGCGAGCCGGTGACCGGCGACGTGTTCGAGCGGGTCGAGCAGCTCGAGGTCGGCTCCGTGGTGATGCCCGTGCTCGCCGCCACCGACCTCGTCGTCGCCAAGCTGCTGTCCTACCGGGACCACTACTGCGACTTCTCTACCTCCCTGCCGATGGTGCGGGCGCTGCGGGAGCAGGTGGACTGGCCCGCGGTGCGGACCCGGACCGCGCACTCGCCGTACGCGGAGGCGTTCCTGCTGCTGGCCGACCGGCTCGGCCTGACCGACGAGGCGCCGGCGCAGCCGGCCGGCGCGGAGCGGAGGTGACCGGCATGGGCGGGAACCCGACCCCCGAAGACCCGTACTACCTGCAGGCACGCATCGAGCGCCGGCTCGCCGAGGACCCGGACAGCGCCGAGCTCGGCGTGCGGGTCGCGATCCACGCCGGCGAGGTGTATCTGACCGGGGACGTCCCCTCCGACGAGCGCCGCAGGCACGTGGTGGCGGCGGCGCTCGCCGCAGCCGGCGGCCGGCGGGTGCACGACGACCTCGCGGTGACCTGCGCGGAGCCGCCGACGACCGCCGAGGACCTGCGGTGATCCGGGTCGCCGCGGTCGGGGACGTGCACCTCGGCGGCGACGCCTGCGGGCACCTGCGGCCGGCGCTGGAGGAGCTGCCGCAGGTGGCGGACGTGCTGCTGCTGGCCGGTGACCTGACCCGGCACGGGACGGTGGACGAGGCGGAGTGCGTCGCGGCCGAGTTCCGTGACCTCGGGGTGCCGGTGATCGCGGTGCTCGGCAACCACGACTACCACTCCGACCAGCAGGAGAAGATCACCGAGCTGCTCACCGACGCCGGCCTGAGCGTCCTGGAGGGCGAGTCGACCGTCGTCACGGTCGGCGCCGAGCGGCTGGCCGTCGCGGGGGTCAAGGGCTTCGGGCTCGGCTTCGCCGGCCGCAGCTGCAGCGATTTCGGCGAGCCGGAGAGCAAGGCGTTCGCCGGGCACGGCAAGCAGGTCGCCGCGCGGCTGGCCCGGGCGCTGGACGGGCTCGCCGGCGAGGCGGACCGGGTGGTCGCGCTGAGCCACTATTCGCCGGTGGCGGACACGCTGCTCGGCGAGCCACCGGAGATCTACGCGTTCCTCGGCAACTACCTGCTCGCCGAGGCGATCGACGCGGCGGACGTCGACCTCGCGGTCCACGGGCACGCGCACGCCGGCACCGAGAAGGGCGTCACCGCGGGTGGGACCAGGGTCCGGAACGTGGCCCAGCCGGTGCTGCGGCGTGCGTACGCCGTCTACGACCTGTGAAATTCCGGGGCGCGGCCCCCGGACCCCCGGGGCGGCCGCTCGGTCCGGCTGGTCCGGCTGGTCCGCGCGGTCGCGTCCGAGTGCCGGGTGCACCCGAGCGAGCTCGGGTGTCCCCGGCCGGCTGTCACGGCCGCGAATCCGTCGGCAGAACGACATCCCGGGTTAACCCGGGACGCGCCCGGCAGTCGTACGCTGGCGTGCCGGCCCCGGGGTTCAACCCGGTCGCGGCGGGTAGCAGTCGTCCGGACGGGGTCACACGAGAGGAGTATCGGCCGGTGCCTCCTGCGCTGACCGTGCTCATGAACGCGGGGCCGTGGTTGCCGGTGCCACCCCCGGCGTACGGGGGGATCGAGAACGTCGTCGCCACCCTGGTCCCGGAGCTTCGCGCGCGCGGTCACCGGGTCGTGCTCGCCACCGTGGGGGAGAGCCGGCTGGCCGCCGACGAGCAGCTCAGCGTCTTCCCGACCGGGCAGTTCCCGCACATCACCGGGCCGTACAACCAGATGATGGGCATCGCGCACGCGCACATGCGGGCGGTGCTGGAGCGGCTCGGCGAGGGCGACGTCGACCTGGTGCACGACCACCTCGAGGTGGTCGGTCCGGCGCTGCTCGCGGCCGCCGGCGAGGCGATCCCGCCGGTGCTGCAGACACTGCACTGGGACCTGGCCAAGCACCCGGACTTCTACGGCGGCTTCGACGGCGGCGGCCGGATCTTCTTCGCCGGCGTGTCCGACTCCCAGCTCGCCCGCGCGCACCCGACGCTGCGCCGGCAGGCGCTCGGCGCGGTGTCGCTGGCGACCCCGCTGCCGGAGCACCCGGTCGTCGAGCCCGCCGGCCACCTGCTCACGCTGGGCCGGCTGACCGCGGTCAAGGGCTACGACCTGGCCGCCCGGGCCGCCCGCGAGCTCGGCCTGCCGCTGGTGATGGCCGGCCCCGTCGCCGGCTACGCCGACCGCGCCGCGCTGGACGCCGCGCTCGCCGACCCGGCCGGCCCGTCCCGCAGCCTCGGCGACGTCCGCTACTTCCGGGAGGAGGTCGAGCCGCACGTCGACGGCGACACGGTCCGCTGGGTCGGCTCGCTCGGCGGCCAGGCCAAGGCCGAGCTGCTGCGGACCGCCCGGGCGGTGCTGTTCCCGCTGCGCTGGGACGAGCCGGGCGGCACGGCGGTGGTGGAGGCGCTGGCCGCGGGCGTGCCGGTGGTCTCGATGCGCCGGGGCGTGCTGCCCGAACTGGTCGACCACGGGCTGACCGGGTGGCTGGCCGACGACGAGGACGAGTTCGTCGGCTACCTGTCCCGGGTGGACGAGCTGGACCGGCACGCCTGCCGGGAGGTGGCCGAGCGGCGCTTCTCGCCGGCGGCGATGGCGGCGCGGTACGAGACGTTCTACCGGCGGGTGGTCGCCCTGGCCGGCCCGCGGCACGTCCGGGCGCCCCGGGTGCACGGGTGGGTCGCCGCCACCGGCTGACCGGGTGTGGCGGCCGGCCGCCGGGTGCTCTCTCCCCGCCGCGCCCGCGGTCGGCGGAGTGGTCGCCGGAGCGCGAGCCGGGTGAAGCGCCTGCCGAGGCGGCCGGAGTCGGGCGCTCCGACCGGCTCGGGCGGTCCCCGGATCAAGCGGTGCCAGATCAGGCGGTCCTCGGATCAGGCGGAGAACACGGCCTGCAGGACGTGCCGGCGGCGGCTGGCGAGGTCGGCGAGCAAGGTCGGCGCGTCGGCCAGCGGCACCAGGTGGGTCACCACGTGCTCCCGGACGGCGTCGCCGTGCGTGCGCAGGACCCGCACCGTCTCGGCGGACAGCCGGGCCCGGTCCCACAGGTGTGCCTGCCCGCGCGGCACCCTGGAGACCTGCGCGCAGCGCAGGGTCAGCCCGTTGTGGTGGAACTCCTCGCCGAGCCGCACCGCGTCCGCGCCGGCCTGGTAGAAGGCCAGGTCTATGACCGTGCCCTGCGGCCGTACGGCCGCCAGCGCCGTGGCCAGCGCGGCGGCCTGACCGCGACACTGGAAGGCGACGTCCGCGCCGTGGTCGCCGGGG
>DASPYH010000113.1:0-4989 GCA_035636875.1 Mycobacteriales bacterium
TCGAGAACGGTCAAGCCACTGCGGAGACCTGGCAGGCGAGCCGGCTCCCGAGGTGTCCCAGCGCGGGCCCTGACGAGCATCAGCTCGAGCTGCTCGCGCAGCATCACCTGGGCCCCTGCCGCCGGTGCGACAGCAGGCCGACTACAACGCAGTGCCGCCGGAGTTGGCCGACAGGATCGCGCGGACGGCTGAACTGAGCAGCAGCAGAGGCATGAGACCGAGTACCCACCGTCGCCCGCCCACCAGCACCCGCGATGGGAGAGCAGGTCAGGTCACGGCACGTTGGTCCTGGTAGCGGAGGCGGAGGGGAATCGAACCCCCCTGGCCGAGATCCTCGACCACGACGGTGTTGAAGACCGCGGGGGCCACCAGGCGCCCTTACGCCTCCTCCGCCAGTGTGGCCGATACTGCATCCGTACCCACCACCGGGACACAAGCGCCGACTGTCGGGACCGGGACCAGGCATGACCGCGCCCGCCGGCCGGCGTGGGGTGGCTCACGGAGGGAACCCCAGGATCGTGACCGCGACGGTGTACCGGCTGACCCAGTACGCGCACGGCGGCGGGTGCGCCTGCAAGATCCCGCCCGGCGAGCTGGAGGCGGCGATCGCCGGGCTGCTCGGTGCCGGGCCGGTCGATCCGGCCGGCGAGCTGCTGGTCGGGCTCGACGGGGGCGACGACGCGGCGGTGGTCCGGCTTGCCGGCGACACCGCCGTCGTGGCCACGACCGACTTCTTCACCCCTGTCGTCGACGATCCGTACGACTGGGGCCGGATCGCCGCCGCCAACGCGCTGTCCGACGTGTACGCGATGGGCGGTCGGCCGCTGGTCGCGCTCAACCTGCTCTGCTGGCCGCGCGACGTCCTGCCGTACGAGCTGGCCGCCGAGGTGCTCCGCGGCGGTCTGGACGTCGCGAGCCAGGCGGGGTGCCATGTCGCCGGCGGGCACAGCGTGGACGATCCGGAGCCGAAGTACGGCATGGCGGTGACCGGGCTGGTCGACCCGGACCGGATGATGCGCAACGACGCCGGCCGCGCGGGCCTCCCGCTCACGCTGACCAAACCGCTCGGGATCGGCGTGCTGAACAGCCGGCACAAGGCGACCGGCGAGGTGTTCCCGCAGGCGGTGGCGACGATGACGACGCTGAACCGGGACGCGGCTGAGGCCGCGGTCGCCGCCGCAGTCCGCTGCGCCACCGACGTCACCGGCTTCGGGCTGCTCGGCCACCTGCTCAAGCTCGCCCGCGCCAGCGGGGTCACTGCGGTGGTCGACGCCGCCGCGGTGCCCTACCTGGACGGTGCCCGGGCCGCGCTGGCCGATGGCTTCGTCAGCGGCGGCACCCGGCGCAACCTGGACTGGGTCCGCCCGCACGCCGACCTCGGAGTGGACGAGGACGAGGCACTGCTGCTCGCCGACGCGCAGACCTCCGGCGGCCTGCTGGTCGCCGGCGAACTGCCCGGCTACCCGATCGTCGGCGAGCTCGTCCCGCGCCGCGACGCCGTGCTCGTCGTCCGCTGACCAGGCGGATGGAACCCGTCTCGACCAGCTCCTCGCGTCCCGGCGGCGCCGGCGGGGTCAGTGGCCCACGTGGGCGAGGCCCTGCTGCAGCAGCACGCCCTGCCCGCCGGCCATCTCCGAGAGCAGCCGCTCGTCGCGCGCCTCCGCTGGCGTGAACCAGGTCAGCTCCAGCGCGTCCTGCTGCGGCTCGCAGTCGCCCTCCACCGGCACCACGTACGCCAGCGACACCGCGTGCTGGCGCGGGTCGTGGAACGCGGTGACGCCGGGAGTGGGAAAGTACTCGGCGATCGTGAACGGCTGCGGCGTCGGCGGCACCCGCGGCAGCGCGAGCGGGCCGAGGTCCTTCTCCAGGTGCCGCAGCAGCGCCGAGCGCACCCGCTCGTGGTAGAGCACCCGACCGGACACCAGCGCGCGGGTGATCCGGCCCTCCCCGGTCACCCGCAGCAGCAGCCCCACCAGGGTCACGCTGCCCTGGGTGTCCACCCGAACCGGGATGGCGTCGACGTACAGGATCGGCAGCCGCTGGCGGGCCGCGTCCAACTCCTCCCCGCCGAGCCACGTGCTGTCCGACTGAGGGGTCGTCTGGGTCATGGGGCCCTTTCTATCGCCCTAGGCGCCGCCGGTCCGTGCCGGTGCCCGCGGCACACCGAAGTCGCTGCCGCTGCCATTCTGAGAAGTTGCCATACTCCTCGGCGATGAGGTCACAAACCCCGACGATCCTGATCACCGCCGCCATGCTCCTGCTCGCTGCCTGCACCGGCGGGCATGGAACCGGACCCGGCCGCGCCGGCAGCGGGTCCGCCAGCCCGGACAGCGCGCTGTCCGCCCAGGTCAGCCCGCCGCATGCGAGCACGACCGTGGTCGGCGAGCGCGCACCGGGGGCGCTGTCGCTGGCGGTCAGCCGCGAACTGTTCGACTCGGCGCGAGCGGTGGTCGTCGCCGGCGCCGGCGACGAGCGGGGCATCTCGACCGCCGCGGAGCAGGCGAAGCGGCTCGGCGTGCCGCTGCTCCTCGACGACGGCACGGAGGCGGCGGCGGCCGCGCTGAAGGCCGAGATCGGCCGGCTGAAGGCGGCCAGCGTGCTGGCCGTCGGCGCGGAGACCTCCGGCCGGCTCAGCGATCCGTCCGGCCCACCCGTGGTGGCCGACCCGGGACAGATGTCATCCCCGCAGCGGCCTGACGGGCTGGACAGCGTGGCCGTGCTGGTCCGCTCGGGTGGCGACGCCGCCACCCGGGCGGGCGCGGCCGCGGTCACCGCGACGGCGACCGCTGCCGGCGCCGGCGTCATCGCCGTCCGCGGCGCCGACCCGCGTGCCGACCCGGAGGCCATCGCCGCGCTGGCGAAACGGCGGCCGGAACAGGTGCTCGCCAGCGACCCGAGCTTCGGCCCGGTCGGCCGGCTGTCCGCCCGGCTGGCCGTCGCCGCCACCGGCCGGCAGCTTCCCGGCGGCGGCCAGGTGGTGTTGCCCGGCCGTCGCCTGGTCGCCATGTACGGCCACCCCGGCACGGGGGCCCTCGGCGTGCTCGGTGAGCAACCCGTGGACGCGGCGATCGCCCGGGCCAAGCGGCTCGCCGCGCCGTACCGGGCGCTGTCGGGCAGCCTCCCGGTCGTGCCGGCCTTCGAGATCATCGCCACGGTCGCTCAGGGCGGGCCGGGGCCGGACGGCGACTTCTCGTTCGAGGCGCCGGTCAGCCAGCTCCGGCCGTGGGTGGAGAAGGCCGGCGCCGCCGGGCTCTACGTGGTGCTCGACCTGCAGCCCGGCCGGGCCAACTTCCTGGACCAGGCCAAGCGGTACGAGCCGCTGCTGACCCTGCCGTACGTCGGGCTCGCGCTCGACCCGGAGTGGCGGCTGGCGCCCAACCAGCGCCCGCTCGGGCAGATCGGCAGCGCCAGCGCGCGCGAGATCAACTCGGTCTACCAGTGGCTTGCCGACCTGACGAAGAGGAACACGCTGCCGCAGAAGTTGTTCGTGCTGCACCAGTTCCGGCTGTCGATGATCGGCACCGACCGGCCGCTGGACCGCAGCCGGGACGAGGTCGCGCTGCTGATCCACATGGACGGCCAGGGCGCACCCAGCCTGAAGGACACCACCTGGCACGCGGTCGTCGGCGCCGCGCCGAAGGGGGTGCCGTTCGGCTGGAAGAACTTCTACGACGAGGACAAGCCGATGCTCACCCCGGCACAGACGATGTCGAAGCGTCCGACGCCGGTGATGATCTCGTACCAGTGATCCCGGCGCCGCGCGCGGGCTACGGCCGGCCGAAGCGCTCCGTGGGATCGTCACCGCGGTCCCGCTCGTACTCGGTGTCGTACCGGGCCTCGTAGCGCGCGGCGTCCCGCGCGCGCCGGTCGTGGTCGCCCTCGACCAGCCGGTTGATCAGCTGCTGGGTCCGGTCGGCGTCCGGGATGTGGCTGAACACCTGCTGGCCGTCCTCGCCGGCGGACTCGACCACCAGGGTGCCCGAGTTGATGATCCGTTCCCAGAAGGACTGCTCGTACATCGCGTTGTTGATCCGGTTGAGCGGGACGTCCCGGCCGCTGTGGCTCAGGATGCCGACGCGGGTCATCAGCCGGTGCGTGGTGAGCACGTAGTGCGTCGTCCGCCAGCGCAGGTAGGGCACCAGCACGAGCACGATCACCGCGAGCGCGGCCACCGCGAGGATCCCGATGCGGACGATCTGCTGCGCTGAGCCGCCCGGCACGATCGCGGCGAGGAACGCCGCGAGGCCGACGATGAGCAGGAACAGGACGGTCGGCAACACCAGCGTGATCCAGTGCGGGTGCAGGTGCTTGACGACGCGCTCCTCGTCGGCGAGGAGCCGGTCCGGGTACGCCACGCAGACCAGCATGGCCGACCGTCAGCCGGCAGTCACGACCCTCCCCCGCCCGTGTCGGGCCCCGTGAGCCCGGCTGGCGTCACGCGGTGCCCGGTCGTACGTGCTTCACGTCGCCGGCCGAGACCGCCCGCTCGCCCGCGGCGGTTCGCACCAGCAGCCGGCCGGCGTCGTCCAGCCCGCTCGCCCGGCCGGTCAGCTCGCCGCCGTCCGGGAGAAGGATCCGCACCTGCCGACCGAGCGTGTCGCAGGCCGCCTCGTACGCCCCGCGCAGCCCGGACTTGTCCGGCGCTCCGCCGGCCGCGCACCAGTCGGTGTACCGGGACCCGAGCGCCCGCAGCACCGCGCGCAGGAGCGGGTCGCGGTCCGTGCACTCCGCGCCCTCGACGAGCAGCGACGTGCCCCCGGCCGGCAGTTCCCCCCGCCGGGTGCTCGCGTTGAGGCCGATGCCGACGACCACGGCGTCGTCCTGTGCCTGCACGAGGACACCGCCGACCTTCCCCCGGTCCGGTCCGAGCAGCACGTCGTTCGGCCACTTCAGCCGGGTCTCCACCGCGCCGAGCCGCGCGACGGCCTGCTGCACCGCCAGCCCGGCGAGCAGCGGCAGCCAGGTGCGCCGGTGCACCGGCACGGCCGG
>DASPYH010000114.1:0-7795 GCA_035636875.1 Mycobacteriales bacterium
CTAGGCCCTCCTCGTCATGCCGACTCCTACCCGCCGCCGGCGAGAGCCGACGGCAGGCCCTGCGAGGTCGGCCGCGGCGCGCCGTCGAGCTGGGCGTGGATGACCAGTCGCTGGCGGGCGGAGAACTTCGGGTGGCAGGTGGTGAGCGTGAGCAAGCGTCTGGTCGGCTTGAGCCCGGGGTGCCCGGGCACCGGCGCGATCACGTCGACCTCGCCCGGGCTGACGATCTGCAGGCCCGGGATGCCGAGCGGACCGATGCCTCTCGGGTCGTTGGTGGCGGGGTTGCCGAGCACCCGGTAGGTGTACCAGTACGCCTTGGTCCGGATCACGATCGGCGACCCGGCCCGCAGCTTGTCCAGGTTGAGGAACGGGGATCCCTTGCCGACCCGGTGCCCGGCGATCGCGAAGTTACCGACCTGGCCCGGCAAAGCGGTCTGCACGTAGTGGCCGGGGCCCTCGTCCAGCTCGTTCGGGTCGGTGCCCTCGACCACGGTGTAGACGTAGTCCTTGCCGAACGCCGGGATGTAGATCAGCGCGAACCCGTCGCCGAGTGGGATCGAGCGGACCCTGGCGGGCGGGCGGCCCGGCTTCTGCCCGGCGACGACCGGGTCGTCGCCCTGCTCCCACCGCTTCTCCAGCTCGCTCTTCAGCCGGTGCTGCGTCCGGCCGTTGACTATGCCGGTGAACCAGACCTCGTAGACCGAGAACAGCAGCAGTACCAGACCGAGCGTGATGAGGGTCTGGCCGGTGCCACGCAGCAGCGTCCGGAGGCGGTCGCGCGCGGTGGACGAGCGGGGCGGGGAGCCGGGTGCACCGCGGGTGGGCGGCCGTCCGCCGCCGCCCGAGCCGCCGTCGCCACCGCCGTCCCCGGCGCGCGCCGCTGCGGGCTGGCGCCGGTCCCGCCCCGCTCCCTTCTCGCTCAGGCGGCCCGCACGGGGAAGGACCGGCCGCCTGCCTGCCGACTCGGCCGCCGTAGCAGCCCCGCGACCCTGCAACGTCCACATGCCGACGTCGAACGGGCCGAGCACCTCGGTCGGGTCCTCCTCGTACCTGGACGGGCGCCCGAGCGCCACGCCGGTGGACCCCGCCGCCGGGTGCTCTGCGTCGTCGCGGTGGTCGGCACCGCCCCCGGCCTCCGGGCCCGCGGCGGGCTGGCGGCGTGCCGAGCGCCCGGCACCGTCCCTGGCCGCTGGCCGCCGGTCCGCCGACGCGACCGCCTCGCGCCACGCCGGCTCGCCCTCGCTGCCGCCGCCCGCCGCGCTGACCCCCGAGATCCCGACCCCGCTCGGACCGGGCACTTCCGCCGGCGGCGGCCCGGTCCGGCCCGTCGCAGCCCCCCACAGATCCCCGGCCCCCGCCCGGTCCCGGCTCGCGTCCCGGTCCGGCGCGGCGCCAGCCAGCACCTCGGAGTCCGGCGCACCGGTAGCGGGCTGCCGCGACCCGGTCCGGTCCGCCGCGGCCGCCCACAGGTCCTCAGCCCCGACCGCGCCGGCCGACACCCCCGAACCGGGCGCACCCTCCACAGGCTGCCGCGACGCCGCCCGGTCCGCGGCGGCCGTCCACAGATCCTCGGCCCCGACCGCATTCCGGACCGGCGAGGGCTGGCCGGCCGCCGCCCTCTCCCCGACACCGGCGATCCCCGGATCCGGAGCATCCGCGTCCGAGCGGGTCGCGGACCGGGCCGCCGCCGCGCCGGCCCACAACCCGGCGGCTCTCGTCGGGCCGGTGTCGGTCGGGCGACCGGCCGGCGTGTGCTCCGCCGCCGAGGCTGCGCCGCGCCGGCTCGGCATCGACGGTGGCAGCGTCGCGGACGGCCGCATCAGCTTGGCCGCCGCGCCGCGCGGGGGCGCCTCGAACAGCGACGCCGCGCCGGGCGTTGTCACCACCCCGAACGGCGGCGGGGGGGTCTGTGGTATCCGCTTGGGCAGCGGCGGCGCGGCACCCGCGGGCCGGACCGCCGTGCTGTCCTCCGGACCGCCGCCCGGCCCTCCCGTACCCCACGGATCTCCCGGTCCCACTGCCCCCGCCCCGCTCCTGACGCCCCCGTCGCCCGGCGTGCCGTCTCCGGCGTCGCCCGGCCATCGCCCCTCATCCTGCCTGGTGCGCGGGTTGGTAGGCGCCGTCACGCCTGCGGGTGCCGGCGCGTCGGCACGGATCACGGGCAGTACGGTCGTCGGTGGGTCGAAATCGCCTGGCACGTCCCGAGTCGGTGCCGGAGCTGCGGCGTGGCCTTCCGCGGGCTGCACGGTGAACCACGGCCACGGTGCTCCCTCGCCCGCCCGGGCCGCATCGCCCGACGCGGCCTCCGGCTGCCCGCCACGATCCGACCGCCCGACGGTAGTCACCGGACTCCCCTGCGCGGCCGGCAGGGCCTGCTCCTCCTGCGCTGTCCGCGCGGCATGCTCCGCCTGCCCGGCGGGCCCGCCCTGCTCCCTCGGCCTCGCCGCCGGCGCCTCGACCGCCGTATCCACGCCCGCCCGACCAGCGACGTCCGGACCCCGTGGGGCGCCGCCCGTGCCAGCTTCGCCCGCCGTGCCGGTGCCCCCTCCCGCGGGCGAGCCCGCCGCGGCGGCGTCAGCACGCTTGCGCGGATCCGGCGGCGGACCCTGCTCGGCCGGGTCACGAACCCACTCCGGCGGCATCCACACGGTCACTGCGGCACCGCCTGGGCGTAGCCCAGACGCAGCGGCCCGTCGTACCCGGGAAGCGTCACCTCGCGCTCGTCCTTCACCTCGTAGCCCAAGCCGAAATATGCCACGGCCTGCCGGTAGAGCCGGACGCCGGGTTCGGTCTCCAGCGCCGCCCGCATCCGGGCGGGGTCCCCGATGGCGGTGATCCGGAACGGCGGCGAGTACGTCCGGCCGTAAAGCAGCAGGGTGTTGCCCACGCATCGCACCGCACCGGTGGTGATCAGCCGCTGTCCCATCACCGCCATCGCGTCCGCTCCGCCGGCCCACAGCGCGTTCACCACCGACTGCACATCCTGCTGGTGGACGATCACGTCGTCGGCCCGGGCGTTCGGCGGCAGCGAGCCGTCCGACCGCCGCGGCGCGTCGTCGAGCACCACGGTGAGCGCCGTCCCGCGCACGGACCCCAGCCCCACGTCACCCTCGAGCCGGCCGCCCTGCGACCGCGCCGACGCGACCCGGGCGTCCTTGGCGCCGGCCTGCTTCTCCAGCCGGTCGACCTCCGCCTCGAGGCGCATCACTCGCCCGGTGGCATCGGCGACCATGCGCTCCTGCGCGGCGATCAGTTGGGTCAGCTCGACGCGCCGGCCGGGGCGGAGGTCCGTGCCCTGCGCCGTTTCCGCGCTCGTGGCGAACAGGACGCCGGCGACCAGCGCGATCGCCGGCACGAGGGCTCGCCAGACGCGGCGGTGGGAGCCGTCGCCCGTTCCGCCCGCTCCTCGCCCGACCATCATCGGCGACTAGGCTAACGGCAGGCAGGATCAGGAGGAGCCGAAGGTGCCGAAGTCCCGAGTCCGCAAGCGAGCCGTCTACACGCCGCCCGCCGACGTGCTGCCCTCGCCGTCGCGCGTCGCCCGCAAGAAGGCCCCCAGCCCCACCTGGTATCCGATCCTGATGCTGGTGCTGATGGTGCTCGGGCTGGCCTACATCGCGGTCTACTACCTGGCCGGCGAGCGCGTGCCGGTGATGCGCGACCTGAACGCGTGGAACTTCGCGATCGGCTTCGGGCTGATGGTCACCGGACTTTTCATGGCCGTACGCTGGCGCTAGCCGAACTACACCGCTGTCGTTCGTCCCCACCTTTGTCCACAGGTGTGGACTCGGTCGGGGGCAACGAGCCGGGTAACCTCTCCACCGTCTTGTCGACATTAGGTCTCCGCAGGTCAGGGCCAGGATTCGGTCCCGTACGGCGGGATGTCGACTACTCCTCGCGGGGCGAGGTCGACCCCTCCGTCCACAGCCGCTATCCACAGGGGGTTGGGGACAACCATGACGGGGGACGGGCGCGATCGCGGTGGAAGTCGGCGAGGGTCGACTCCTCAGGGCGGAGGTGGCGCCCCCGTCGGGTCAGACCAGCTCGAGGATGGTGGCGTTGGCCATCCCGCCGCCCTCGCACATGGTCTGCAGCCCGTAGCCGATCTGCTCCGAGCGCATCCGGTGCAGCAACGTGGTCAGCAGCCGGGCACCGGAGCCGCCGAGCGGGTGCCCCAGCGCGATCGCTCCGCCGCGGGCGTTGACCGCGGCCGGGTCGGCGCCGGTCTCCACCAGCCACGCCAGCGGGACCGGCGCGAACGCCTCGTTGACCTCGACCGCGCCGATGTCCCCGATGGCGAGGCCGGACCGCTTGAGCGCCTTCTCCGTCGCCGGGATCGGCGCGGTCAGCATGATCACCGGGTCGGCGGCGGCGACCACCGCGGTGTGCACCCGAGCGAGCGGGGTCAGGCCGAGCTCCCGCGCCTTCTCCGTCGTCGTGACCAGCAGCCCGGCGGCGCCATCGGAGATCTGCGAGGACGAGGCGGCGGTGACCGTGCCGTCCGCCTTGAACGGCGTCGGCAGAGCCGCCATCGCCTCCGCGGTCGAGTCCCGCCGTATGCCCTCGTCCGCCGACACGGCCGTCCCGTCCGGCAGGGTGACCGGCGCGATCTCGGCCTCGAACGCCCCCGCGTCCTGAGCCGCCGCCGCCTTGCGGTGTGACCCGAGGCTGTAGTCGTCGAGCTGCGACCGGGTCAGGCCCCAGCGCTCGACGATCATCTCGGCGCCGGCGCCCTGGTTGAACGCGACCCCGCCGTATCGGTCCAGCACCAGCGGACCGAACGGCATCCCGACGCCGGAGCCGACCGACGACCCCATCGGCACCCGGCTCATCGACTCCACTCCACCGGCGACGACCACCTCGCACTGGCCGCTGACCACGGCGGCGGCGGCGAAGTGCAACGACTGCTGGGAGGAGCCGCACTGCCGGTCGATCGTCGTGCCCGGCACCGACTCGGGCCACCCGGCCGCGAGCACCGCGTTGCGCGCGACGTTCATCGTCTGCTCGCCGACCTGGCTCACGCACCCCCAGATCACGTCGTCGACCATCGCCGGATCGATGCCGGTCCGGTCGACCAGCGCCCGCAGGATGTGCGCGGACAGGTCCACGGGATGGACGCCGGACAGGGCCCCACGGCGGCGGCCGACCGGGGTCCGTACCGCTTCCACGATGACGGCGTCGCGCATGGTTACTCCTCGGTAGCCGTGGCCCGATCGTACGCTGGAGCCGATGGAGCCGGCACCCGTACACCCGTCCCCCGGATCGCCGCCGCCGCAGGGCAGGTGGTTCCCTCGCCCTGTCGAGACCACGCTGGCCGCGGGCGGCGCTCTCCTCGCGCTGCTGCTCGCCGTCGTCGCCGACCCGGCCGGCCGGCTACTGTTCGCGGTGGCCGCGCTCGGGCTGCTCGCGCTGGCCGCCGCCGACCTGATCCTGCGTCCGCGGCTGGCCGCCGACCCGACCGGCGTCCGGATCCGCACCCTCGGCGTGCGGACCGACCTGCCCTGGTCCGCGATCGAGCGGGTCGCGGTGGACGAGCGCAGCCGGCGCGGGCTCACCGCCCGCACTCTCGAACTCGACGCCGGCGGCACTCTGGTCGTGCTCGGCCGGCGCGCGCTCGGTGCCGACCCGCGCGAGGTCGCGGACGCGCTCGCCAGGATCCGCTACACGCGGCCCGTGCCGGACTGACCCCGGTCAGCCTGGGATCATCCGCCGACAGCGACCACCGCCACGCCAGCCGGTCAGGGACCCGTTCGGCGGGGTAACAGTTCAGTCGGGAGTGGCACCCTCGGCGATCGAGTACGCGCCAGCACCTGCTCAGTCGAGCCGGGACTGGCCCCGCCGCCGCGTGCGGTCCGCTCACCTTGCGAGCGCGAGCAGCGCGGTCGACCGGACCAGCACCAGCGTCACCAGGATCGCCGCCAGCATCCCGAGCGCCAGGATCTGCACCGGTGTCCGCGACGCCTTCGGTGCGTGCACCAGCGCCAGCGCGGCCAGGCCCCCCGTGACGAGGCCGCCGAGGTGGCCGAGCAGCGAGATGCTCGGCGCGAAGCTGACCGCGACGTTCAGCCCGATCACCAGCAGCATCGAGCGCGCGTCGAGGCCGAGCCTGTGCAGCACGATCAAGGTCGCCGCGAACAGGCCGAAGATCGCACCGGACGCCCCGGCGACCGCGCCGAACGGCGCACCGAACAGGTAGACCGCGACCGAGCCGCCAAGGGCGGCCAGCAGGTAGAGGGCCAGGTAGCGCCAGGTGCCGAAGAGCCGCTCCAGGCCGGGACCGACCACCGCGAGAGCGACCATGTTCATGATCAGGTGCAGCAGTCCGACGTGCAGGAACGCCGCGCCGAGCAGCCGCCAGTACTCGCCGTCGACCGCGACCCGGATCGGCACCAGGTCCAGCTCGCCGAACAGCCGGGACGCCGTGTTTCCCGTGAAACCGGTGGGCGAGGTCACCGCGGTCGCCAGGAACGCCCCGACGTTGAGCACGGCCAGCCCGATCGTGACCGTCCCGACCCGCCGCGCGACGCGTCCACCGTACGGCGACCTCGGCCGCCGTACCGTCGCGTTGCCCGCGGCCACGCACTGGGGGCACTGGAAGCCGACCGCGGCCGGGCGCAGGCAGTCCGGGCAGATCGGACGGTCACACCGGATGCAGCTGACCCAGGTCTCGCGGTCCGGGTGCCGGTAGCAGCGCGGAGCGGCCGCCGCCTCGGGCGACGGGGACCGCTGCGTACTCACGGGTCTCGGGCCGGCCCGCTACGCGTCGCGACGCTCGACCGTGACCGAGTCGATCGTCACGTCTTGGCGCGGCCGGTCGTTCGCGCCGGTGGGCGTCTTCGAGATCCGGTCCACCACCGCGCGGCTGTCCGCGTCGGCGACCTCGCCAAAGATGGTGTGCCGGCGGTTGAGATGCGGCGTCGGCCCCGTGGTGATGAAGAACTGGGAACCGTTGGTCCCGGGGCCGGCATTCGCCATGGCGAGCAGGTAGGGCCGGTCGAACTTGAGGTCCGGGTGGAACTCGTCCTTGAACTGGTAACCGGGCCCGCCCCGCCCGCTGCCGAGCGGGTCACCGCCCTGGATCATGAAGCCGTCGATGACCCGGTGGAAGATCGTCCCGTCGTAGAGCGGCGCGGTGCTCTTCTGCCCGCTGCCGGGGTCGCGCCACTCCTTGCCGCCCTCGGCCAGACCGACGAAGTTCTGCACCGTCACCGGTGCCTGGTCCGGGAAGAGGTGGAGGACGATGTCCCCAGCGTTGGTGTGCAGGGTCGCGGTGAGCTGTTCGGCCACCCGGCCATCCTCGCACGCGGCACCGCGACGGCAGGGGATGGGGCGGAGGTGGGGAGTGTGGCCCGCAAGCTCACGGTGACGCGCGGCGGCCTGCTCGCAATCGCTGCGTTGGCGGTGGGGATCTGGATCGGGGTGACGGTCGGGCTCGCGACCAGGGCCAGGCGCGGGGCGACGCCTGGCTGAGCTACCCAGCACGCCCGGGCCACCGCAGAGCGGCTGAGCTGCGGAGCAAAGCCGGGTCACCGAGCGCGCCCGGGCCACCGCAGCGCGGCCGCGCTACCAGCATGGCGGGTCATTCCAGAACGGCTGAGCTGCGGAGCGGGGCCGGGTCACCGAGCGCGGCTGAGCTGCGCATCGCGGCCGAGCTAGTGCGGTGACCACTAAGGTTCGCCGGTCGGCACCGCGACCGCGAGTGCGCAGATCGCCCGTCCGGTGAGCAGCTGTAGCTGCTCAGCCGTTCCCCGAACTGCGCAGTCGGCGGAGCAACTCCTCACTCGCACGCCGGTCA
>DASPYH010000115.1:0-6105 GCA_035636875.1 Mycobacteriales bacterium
GCGGCCGGTGTCGCGGTCGCCGCAGACCACGTTGAACACGCCGGGCGGCAGGAACTCCTGCATGATCCGCGCCATCAGCACCGTGCTGACCGGCGTGGTGTCCGACGGCTTGAGCACGACGGTGTTGCCCGCGGCCAGCGCCGGCGCGAACTTCCACACCGCCATCATCATCGGGTAGTTCCACGGGGTGACCTGCGCGCAGACCCCCACCGGTTCGCGCCGGACGTACGACGTGTGATCGGCCATGTACTCGCCGGCCGAGCGACCCTCCAGCAGCCGCGCGGCCCCGGCGAAGAAGCGGATCTGGTCGATCGAGGGGGGCAGCTCCTCGTCCAGGGTGAGCTGCACCGGTTTGCCGGTGTTGCGGCACTCCGCCGCGATGATCTCCTCGCCCCGCGCCTCGATCGCGTCGGCGATCCGCAGCAGCGCCCGCTGCCGCTCGCTGGGAGTGCTGTCCCGCCACGCCCCGAACGCCTCGGCCGCCGCGCGCATCGCGTCGTGCACGTCCTGCTGGCCCGACAGCGGCGCGGTGCCGAACGCCTCGCCGGTGGCTGGATCGACCAGGTCCATCGTCCGCCCGTCGGCGGCCTCGACCTCCCGACCGCCGATGACGTTCGTCACCTCGACCTTGCCGCCGACCTTGCCGCCCTCCGGACTGGTCATCTCGCCCTCACCTCTCCGCCCGCGGTCATGTCCCCGGTCGTGTCCCCGGCCGTGTCATCGCCGCTGTGGGGCGTGGCCCCGACCCGAGCGGGCGCCACGGCACCCGACGGGTCCACGGCCGGCGGTCGTCCCTCCGGCCCGGCCCCGGACACGGCGGCGGGCGCGGCCGGCCGCGCAGATCGTTCCTGCAGCCGCCACGGCGCCCCGTACTCGCCCAGCAGGTCGAGGAACGGCACCGGGTCGAGCGCCTCCGGACCGACCACGCCGGCGCCACCCCACGTCCCGTCGGCGATCAGCTCCAGCGCGACGACCGGGTTGACCGCGGTCTGCCAGACCACGGCCTGGGAGCCGTCGCGTGCCATCGACTCCTCGTTGTCGGTCACCTGGTAGAGGTACACCTCGCGCGAGTGGCCGTCCTGGCCGGTGCCGGTCACGCGGGTGCCGGCACAGGTGCGCCCGCGCATCCGCTCGCCCAGCGTCGCCGGGTCAGGCAGGCAGGCGACGACGACGTCCCGCGGCGAGACGCGGGTCCCGCGCACGTCGACCGGATCGGTGCGGTCCAGGCCGAGCCGGTGCAGCGTCTGGAGCACGTCCACGAACTCGGCGCCGAGGCCGTACTTGAACGTGACCCGGCGAGCATCCACCCAGCGCGGCACGAGCAGCACCTCCTCGTGCTCGACGTGCACGCACTCGACCGGGCCGATTCCCTCCGGGAAGTCGAACATCTCCGGCTCGGCGAACGGCGCCATGGCGAACCAGCCGCGGTCACGCTCCCACCCGACCGGCGGGTTCAGGCACTCCTCGATCGTGGTCCAGATCGAGAACGTGGGAGCGAACACGGGCCGTCCGTCGGGTCCCGCGACCACCAGGTCAGCGCCGTCGCGGACGTCGACGCTGTCCACCGCGGAGAACAGGTGGTCGGCGGCGTAGCGGGCGAAGACGTCGGACAGTCCCGGCTCGACGCCCATCCCGACCAGCGCCAGCGCGCCCCGTGCCTCCCAGTCGGCCGCCAGGGCGAACTGCTCGTCCCCCAGCTTCACCCCGGTCAGCTCGTACGGGCGGTCCGGGTGCGGCCGGGACAGCGACATGGCCATGTCCAGGTACGTGACGCCGGCGCGCAGGCAGGCGGTGAACACCGGCAGGACGAAACGCGGATCCGTGGCGTTGAGCACGGCGTCGGCCCGGGCTGCCGTGACCAGCGCCTGGACCGCCGCGGGATCGGAGGCGTCCACGGAGGTGGCGGTGAACCGGGGGTCCCGGGTGGCCTCGGCGGCGCGCGCAGCACGGCCCGCGTCGAGGTCGGCCAGCACCACGGCCTGCAGGAACGGGCGCCGGGCCGCGATCCGGGCCACCGCCGCACCGACCCCACCGGCACCGACCACGACCAGCCGCACCAGGCCGCACCCCCTCGACCTCGGGTGGTTGTGGGCGCAGCCTACTCACGAATCCGCAGCGCGGAGCAAGTCACGGAACGGAAACACTTGCACCGCCGGCCCGGTCCTGCGATAACCGTGACGTGCGCCGACACGCAGCCAACGGAGCGGCCATCGACGAGGTGGGCAAGCGGCTGATCGAGGAGCTGCAGCACGACGGGCGGCTGTCGTACGCGGCGCTGGCCAAGACGGTGCGGCTGTCCGAGGCGGCGGTGCGGCAGCGGGTGCAGCGGCTGATCGACTCCGGTGCGATGCAGGTGGTGGCCGTCACCGACCCGCTGCAGGTCGGCTTCAGCCGGCAGGCGATGATCGGCCTGCGGGTGGAGGGCGACCTGGTCCGGGTCGCCGACGAGCTGGCCGCGATCGACGAGGTCGACTACGTGGTGATCACCGCCGGCTCGTTCGACATCCTGTTGGAGGTCGTCTGCGAGGACGACGACCACCTGCTTCAGCTGCTGTCCGGGCGGATCCGCGCCCTGCCCGGCGTCCGCGACACCGAGACCTTCGTCTACCTGAAGCTGGCCAAGCAGACCTACGCATGGGGCACCCGATGAAGGACAACCGATGACCACGACGCCGGTCGATCCGCCGTTCTCCCGCGCCGACGAGCTGTCCGACTCGGCCCGCGACCACCTGTGGATGCACTTCACCCGGCTGTCGGCGTACGCGACCTCCCCCGTTCCGGTGATCGTGCGCGGCGACGGCCCGTACATCTGGGACTCGAGCGGCCGGCGCTACCTCGACGGGCTGTCCGGGCTGTTCGTCGTGCAGGCCGGGCACGGGCGCACCGAGCTGGCCGAGGCGGCGTACAAGCAGGCCGCCGAGCTGGCCTTCTTCCCGCTGTGGAGCTACGCGCACCCGAAGGCCGTCGAGCTGGCCGAGCGGCTGGCGCACTACGCCCCGGGCGACCTGAACAAGATCTTCTTCACCACCGGCGGCGGCGAGGCGGTGGAGACCGCGTGGAAGCTGGCCAAGCAGTACTTCAAGCTGGTCGGCCAGCCGACCCGGCACAAGGTGATCAGCAGGTCGGTCGCGTACCACGGCACCACCATGGGGGCGCTGTCGATCACCGGCATCCCCGCCGCCAAGCAGGACTTCGAGCCGCTGGTGCCGGGCGCGGTGAAGGTCGCCAACACCAACTTCTACCGCGCGCCGGAGCACGGCGACGACTACGAGGCGTTCGGCCGGTGGGCCGCCGACGAGATCGCCCGCGCGATCGAGTACGAGGGACCGGAGACGGTCGCCGCGGTCTTCCTCGAGCCGGTGCAGAACTCCGGTGGCTGCTTCCCGCCGCCGCCCGGCTACTTCGCCCGGGTGCGGGAGATCTGCGACCGGCACGGGGTGCTGCTGGTCTCCGACGAGGTCATCTGCGCGTTCGGCCGGCTCGGGCACCTCTTCGCGTCATCGCGCTACGGCTACCAGCCGGACATCGTCACCTGCGCCAAGGGCATGACCTCGGGCTACTCGCCGATCGGGGCGATGCTGGTCAGCGACCGGATCGTGGAGCCGTTCCGGCACGGCACGACCTCGTTCCTGCACGGCTTCACCTTCGCCGGGCACCCGGTCTCGGCGGCGGTGGCGCTGGCCAACCTGGACCTGTTCGAACGGGAGGACCTGCCCGGGCATGTGCTGCGCACCGAGGGCGCCTTCCGCGCCACCCTGGAGAAGCTGACCGACCTGCCGATCGTGGGCGAGGTGCGCGGCGACGGCTTCTTCTACGGGATCGAGCTGGTCAAGGACAAGGCGAGCCGGGAGACGTTCGACGACGCGGAGTCCGAGCGGCTGCTGCGCGGCTTCCTGTCCCGGGCGCTGTTCGAGGCCGGGCTCTACTGCCGCGCCGACGACCGCGGCGACCCGGTCGTCCAGCTGGCGCCGCCGCTGGTCTGTGGCCAGGCCCAGTTCGACGAGATGGAGCAGATCCTCCGCTGCGTGCTGACCGAGGCCTGGAGGAGGATCTAATCCCGGGGGGCCGCCCCCGGACCCCCGGGGCGGTCGGTCCCGCCGGGCTGATCCGGCCGATCCGCGCGCTCACCCAGGCTGATGCCGGTTTCCCCCGGGCAGGCCCGGGGATCCCCGGGCCTGCCCGGTCTCCGTGGTCACCCCCCGAGCACGCGGGTCCCCCCGGACCCCATGAGCGGGCGGTTCGCCGGCTTGCCGGCTGGCCCGCGCGATCGCCCAGGTGGCGCCGGGTCTCCCCGCGGAGCTCGGGGATCCCCGGCGGACCCGGTCTCCGTGGTCAGCCGGCGGGCACAATGGCCCGGTGGCTGCGCTCCCGCTGATGTTCGACGCGCCGCGGCGGGGAGACAAGCCGCCTCGGCACCTCGCTGACCTCGCGCCGGACGAGCGGAGGGCGGCGGTGCTGGCGCTCGGCGAGCCGGCGTATCGGGCCCGGCAGCTGTCCGCGCACTACTTCGGCCGGCTGGTGGACGACCCGGCGGCGATGACCGACCTGCCGGCCGCCACCCGGGAGCCGCTGGCTCGCGAGCTGCTGCCACCGCTGCTGTCGGTGGTCCGCGAGGTCGCCTGCGACGGGGGCGCCACCCGCAAGACGCTGTGGCGCGCGTTCGACGGCGCCCTGGTGGAGAGCGTGCTGATGCGCTATCCGGACCGGGTCACGCTCTGCGTGTCCAGCCAGGCCGGCTGCGGGATGGCCTGCCCGTTCTGCGCGACCGGGCAGGCCGGGCTGACCCGCAACCTGTCCACCGCGGAGATCGTGGAGCAGGTGGTGGACGCCGCCCGCTCGCTGCACCGTGGTGAGGTGCCGGGCGGCGGCCCGGATCCGGTCCCCGGCACGGGGGAGTCGGGGCGGGCGACGAGCGCGGGCGGGTCCGGGCCGGTGACGAGCACGGGCGGGTCCGGGCCGGTGACGAGCGCGGGCGGGTCCGCGCGGGTAACGAGCACCGGCGCCCCCGGCCGGGTCACCAATGTCGTGTTCATGGGGATGGGCGAGCCCCTGGCCAACTACGCCCGGGTGCTGCGCGCGGTCCGCCGGCTGACCGACGCCGTGCCGGACGGCCTCGGCTTGTCCCAGCGCTCGGTGGTGGTCTCGACCGTCGGGCTCGTCCCGGCGATCCACCGCCTGGCCGGCGACGGGCTGCGGGTCACGCTCGCGGTGAGCCTGCACGCCCCGGACGACGAGTTGCGGGACACGCTGGTCCCGGTGAACACCCGGTGGCCGGTCGCCGACGTGCTCGCCGCCGCCCGGGCGTACGCGGACGCCACGGGCCGCCGCGTGTCGATCGAGTACGCGCTGATCCGGGACGTGAACGACCAGCCGGAGCGGGCAGACATGCTCGGCCGGCTGCTGGTCGACCGGCTGGGGGCACCGCTCGCGCACGTGAACCTGATCCCGCTCAACCCGACGCCCGGCAGCGACTGGGACGCCTCACCGCTGGCGGTGCAGCGCGAGTTCGTCCGGCGGCTGCGCGCGAGCGGCGTGTCGACCACGGTGCGGGACACCCGCGGGCGGGAGATCGCCGGCGCGTGCGGGCAGCTGGCCGCCCGGGGGTAGCACCCTACTTTCGCCAAGCGTTCTTGCGCCGGTAGCGGTCGCGGACCAGCAGCAGCACCAGCAGCGCCGCGATCCCGTAGAGCCAGGGCGCCTGCGCGGTGTTGTAGTACGTCGTCACGTTCTGCAGCAGCAACACGACGACGGCCACCCAGCCGACGATCCGCGCCCACTTGCCGAACTCGCCGTGCCAGCCCCAGTCCTCCGGCCGCTCGTGCCGGTGCGGGGGCTGGTCCGGCCCGGCCGCGTCGACGGATCCGACGTGGTCAGCGGAGTGGGCGCGCTCGGCCATACCGTCATCCTGCCAGAGCACGCGGCCGTGCGGCGCGTCGGTCACCTCCGCTGCATCCGCGCGTAGAGCGAGGCGGCGGTCCGCCCCAGGTAGGGCGCCCAGACGACACCGGCCATGCCACGGTAGGTGAAGCTGGTGACGGCGTACACCGATCCGGTCCGGCGGCTGGCGGAGAACGAGGCCAGCCACGGGCCGCCGCTCGCGCCCTG
>DASPYH010000116.1:0-8717 GCA_035636875.1 Mycobacteriales bacterium
TCCAGCCGGACCAGGATGACATCGTCCGGGCCGACGTGGACCGGACGGTATGCGTGCAGGGCGCGCCCGGCACCGGCAAGACCGCCGTCGGCCTGCACCGGGTCGCTTACCTGCTGTATGCACACCGGGAGCGGATGAACCGCGGCGGCGTCCTGGTCGTCGGCCCGAACCGGGCCTTCCTCGACTACATCGGTCAGGTGCTCCCGGCGCTCGGCGAGATCGGGGTGACGCAGACGACCGTCGACGAACTGCTCGCGCCGGTCCCGGTGCGGGCGGTCGACCCGGTCGACATCGCGACGCTCAAGGGCGATGCGCGGATGGCCGAGGTGCTGCGCCGCGCGGTCAGCCGGCTGATCCGCCGGCCGGTGGACAGCGTCGTGGCCACGGTCGGCACCCGGCGCTACCGGATCCCGCCGGAGCGGCTGCGCCGGTACGTCGACGACCTGCGCCGCAGCGACGTCCACTACGGGGCCGCTCGCGAGCGGCTGCACCTGCTGCTGGCCGAGGACGTCCGCCGGCAGCGGGAGGAGGCGGGCGGCGCGCCGTCGGACGCGGAGACCGCTCGGCTGGCGCGGTCCGCCGCCGTGCGCGAGTTCGTGGACCTGGTCTGGCCGACCCTGGACCCCGCAGCGCTGGTCGTCGAGTTGCTGACCGAGCCGGACCGGCTCGCCGCCGCCGCGCGCGGCCTGCTGGAACCGGCCGAGCAGGCGCTGCTGCTGTGGCCGCGGCGGCCCCGGTCGGCCAGGTCGGCGCGCTGGTCGTTCGCGGATGCGGTGCTCGTCGACGAGGTCGCCGGCCTGCTGGAGCGGCCGGCCTCGTACGGGCACGTCGTGCTGGACGAGGCGCAGGACCTGTCGCCCATGCAGTGCCGCGGCGTGGCGCGCCGCTGCCAGGCCGGCTCCGTCACCGTCCTCGGGGACATCGCCCAGGGCACCACACCCTGGTCCACTTCGGACTGGCAGGTCACGCTCAACCACCTGGGCAAGCCGAACGCGCGCATCGAGCCGCTGACCCGCGGCTACCGGGTGCCGGCCGACGTCATCGCGTACGCGAACAGGCTGCTGCCGCACCTCGCCGAGGGTCTGGCAGCAGCCAGCTCCCTGCGCCGGGCGGCGGGTGGGCTGCGGCTGCGCGCGGTCGAGGGCGAAACTGCCCGCGCGGTCGCCGAGGAGGCCGCGCGGGCGCTCGCCGAGGAGGGGTCGGTCGGGGTGATCGTCGCCGACGCGGACGTCTCGGGGGTACGCCGGGCGCTGGCGGCGGCGGGCGTCGAGCACGCGCTGCTCGGCGCCGACGACGAGCCCGACGGCGCCCTCCGCGCCGAGGGTGCCCTGCAACAGCCGGACGACGCGACCGGCGAGGGCGCCCCCGCCGCCGCCGCCCAGGCCCAGCCACCGCGGGTGTCGCTCGTGCCCGTGACGCTGGCGAAGGGCCTCGAGTTCGACCACGTGATCGTCGCCGAGCCGGCCGCGATCGTGAGGGCCGAGCCGCGCGGCCTGCGCCGCCTCTACGTCGCGCTCACCCGCGCGGTCTCGCGCCTGGTCGTGGTGCACGAGCACCCGCTGCCGCCGGAACTGACCGACCGACCTGTCGCGCCGGTCGACTGAGGTCCGGTCCAGGCGGTCCCGGGCGGTCGCGCCCAGCACCTGACCATGGTGCGCGTGTCCTGGTACGACCCGCCGACGGACAGGTAGCACCGGTACGAGCCGCCGGGCACCGTTGATCAACTCCGCGGTCGCCCTCCACCGGCCGGAGCGCCGTCCACAGGTTGCCGAATGCCCCTGGCACCATCGTGCCGGACCGGATCACGATGGCTGCGTCACGCCGAGCCCAGCCGGTCTGCGACGATGGAGGCAGCGTTCGTTCGCACGCTCCGGCGTGCGGTGGGCTCGACGTCGACACCCCCGGCGCCGCCCACCGGCGCCGGTCCGCCCCGCGCGGCGATCCCGTGCGGAGTTTGAGCGAGGAGAGACGCATGACTGTGGGCGACATCGGCGTCCCCGCTCCGGATACGACGGGCGGGCCGGACCTGGTCCAGCTGCTCACCCCGGAGGGGGAGCGGGTGGAGCACCCCGACTTTCCGCTCGACGTCTCCGACGACGAGATCCGCGACCTCTACCGGGACCTGGCGCTGGTCCGGCGCATCGACGTGGAGGCGACCGCGCTCCAGCGGCAGGGTGAGCTCGGCATCTGGGCCTCCCTGCTCGGCCAGGAGGCGGCGCAGGTGGGTTCCGGTCGAGCGCTGCGGCCCGGCGACATGGCCTTCCCCACCTACCGGGAGCACGGGGTCGCCTGGTGCCGCGGGGTCGACCCGCTGCAGTTGCTCGGCCTCTACCGGGGCGTCAACCTCGGCGGCTGGGACCCGAAGGAGAAGAACTTCAACCTCTACACGATCGTCATCGGCTCCCAGACGCTGCACGCGACCGGTTACGCGATGGGTGTCCAGCGCGACGGCGGCGAGGACGCGGTGATCGTCTACTTCGGTGACGGCGCCTCCAGCCAGGGCGACGTCAACGAGGCCTTCGTCTGGGGCAGCGTCTTCAACGCGCCGGTCGTGTTCTTCTGCCAGAACAACCAGTGGGCGATCTCGGAGCCGATCGAGAAGCAGTCCCGCATCCCGCTCTACCAGCGGGCACTCGGCTTCGGCTTCCCCGGTGTCCGCGTCGACGGCAACGACGTGCTCGCCTGTCTCGCGGTCACCCGGGCAGCGCTCGACTCCGCCCGCACCGGGCAGGGGCCGACGCTCGTCGAGGCCTACACCTACCGGATGGGTGCCCATACCACCTCCGACGACCCCACCCGATACCGGCTGGCCAGCGAGCTGGAGATGTGGCGGCTGCGTGACCCGATCGAACGGGTGAAGGCCTACCTGTCCCGCTCAGGTGCCGCCGACGCCGCGTTCTTCCAGTCGGTCGAGCGGGAGGCGGACCAACTCGCGGCGCACGTGCGGGAGGGCTGCCTGGCGATGCCGGACCCGCAGCCGCTGAGCATCTTCGACGACGTCTACGTCGAGCCGACGTCGCACCTGCGGCGTCAGCGCGAGGACTTCGCGACCTACCTCGACTCCTTCGAGGGGGCGAGCCCCTGATGCCCACCTTCACGATCGCCAAGGCGCTCAACGAAGGCCTGCGCCGGGCCATGGAGGACGACCCGAAGGTCCTTGTCATGGGTGAGGACGTCGGCAAGCTGGGCGGGGTCTTCCGCGTCACCGACGGCCTGCAGAAGGACTTCGGTGAGGACCGGGTGATCGACACGCCGCTGGCCGAGTCGGGCATCGTCGGTACGGCCATCGGGCTCGCCATGCGGGGATACCGGCCGGTCTGCGAGATCCAGTTCGACGGCTTCGTCTACCCGGCGTTCGACCAGATCGTCAGCCAGTTGGCCAAGGTGCACTACCGGTCGAAGGGCCACGTCCGGCTGCCGGTCACGGTCCGGATCCCTTTCGGCGGTGGCATCGGCGCGGTCGAGCACCACAGCGAGTCCCCGGAGGCCTACTTCGCCCATACCGCCGGGCTCAAGGTGGTCGCCTGCTCCAACCCGGTCGACGCCTACTTCATGATCCAGCAGGCGGTCGCCGCCGACGACCCGGTGATCTTCTTCGAACCGAAACGGCGCTACTGGGAGAAGGCCGAGGTCGACCCGGGCGGCACGCCCGATCCGCTGCACACCGCCCGGGTGCTGCGGCGCGGGCGGGACGTCACGGTCGCCGCGTACGGACCGATGGTCAAGGTCGCCCTCGACGCGGCGACCGCGGCCGAGGACGACGGCCGGGCACTGGAGGTCCTCGACCTGCGCACGCTGTCGCCACTGGACACCGAGACCGTGCTCGAGTCGGTGCGGCGGACCGGCCGGCTGGTCGTCGTGCATGAGGCTCCGGTGACCCTCGGCGTCGGCGCGGAGCTCGCCGCGCGGGTCACCGAGCGGGCCTTCTACTCGCTGGAGGCACCGGTCCTGCGGGTGGGCGGGTTCGACACGCCCTACCCGGCATCCCGGCTGGAGGAGGACTACCTTCCCGACCTCGACCGGGTGCTCGACGCCGTCGACCGCTCGCTCGCCTTCTGAAGGAGTCCGCGTGCCGACCTTCAAGCAGTTCAAGCTCCCCGACGTCGGGGAAGGGCTCACCGAGGGCGAGATCCTCAAGTGGCATGTGCAGCCCGGTGACACGGTCGTGGTCAACCAGACGATCGTCGAGATCGAGACCGCGAAGGCGGCGGTCGAGCTGCCCTCGCCGTACGCAGGCTCGGTCACCGAACTGCTGGTGACCGAGGGATCCACCGTCGACGTGGGGACGCCGATCATCACGATCGACGTCGACCCGGCCGGAGCGCCCGCCTCGACGAGGGAGCCGGCGGACACCGGGGGCGCCTCGACAAGGGAGCCGGCGGACACTGGGGCCGCGGCCACGGTCCAGGAGCCACCGGACTCGGAGGCGCCGGCCACCGCGCCGGCGCTCCGCGAGGACATGGCGCCGGAGGTCCCGCGGCCCCCCGACGAGGGGTCGGTGGAGCCGGGGCTCATCGGCGGCGCGGCCCCGGGCGGCAGGACCTCGGTGCTGGTCGGCTACGGACCGCGGTCCGTCACCGCGAAGCGGAGGCCGCGGAAGGCGCCTGCCGCCAGCCCGACTGCGGCCACCAGCCCGACCGCGGCCACCAGCCCGACCGCGGCCGCCAGCCCGGCAGCGGCCGACGGTCCGGCCGCGGCCCACGGTCCGGCGGCCGCCGACGGTCCGGCCGCGGGCAAGCTGGCTGTACTGGCCAAGCCGCCGGTGCGGAAGCTGGCGAAGGACCTCGGGGTCGATCTCGCGGCCGTCTCCGGGTCCGGCCCGCACGGGATGATCACCCGCGCCGACGTCGAGACGGCCGCCCGGACGAGCGGGGACGGGTCCCCCGCAGCCGCGGCGACCGAGCCGGTGGGGCAGCCGGAGCAGGCGGGCGCGGCCCCGGTCTGGGACGCGTCGAGGGAGCGGCGCATCCCGATCAGGGGCGTGCGCAAGCACACCGCGGCCGCGATGGTGGCCAGCGCGTTCACCGCGCCGCACGTGACGGAGTTCGTGGCGGTCGACGTGACGCCGACGATGGAGCTGCGCAGGCGCGTCGCGGCGCTGCCGGACTTCGCCGGGGTCAAGGTGAGCCCGCTGCTGTTCGTGGCCCGGGCGCTGCTGCTCGCCGCCCGGCGGCACCCGATGATCAATTCGTCCTGGGACGAGCAGGCGCAGGAGATCGTGCTCAAGGAGTACGTGAACCTCGGCATCGCCGCGGCCACTCCCCGGGGCCTGATCGTGCCGAACATCAAGGACGCAGCCAGGCTCTCGCTGCGCGACCTCGCGGTCGCGCTCGCGGAGCTGACCGAGACGGCCCGGGCCGGGCGGACCAGCCCGGGGGACATGAGCGGCGGCACGATCACCATCACGAACGTCGGCATCTTCGGCGTCGACGCGGGCACGCCGATCCTCAACCCCGGCGAGTCCGCGATCCTCGCTTTCGGTGCGGTGCGGGAGATGCCGTGGGCGGTGGACGGGCAGGTCGTGGTCCGGCAGGTGACCCAGCTCGGGCTCTCCTTCGATCACCGGATCGTCGACGGCCAGCTCGGCTCGCAGTTCCTCGCCGACATCGCCGCGATCCTGTCCGACCCGGCGCTGGCGCTCGCCTGGAGCTGACCCCTCGACCCATCGGAGGCATGCTTCGTTAGGCCGCTGCGGCGCCGGCCTCGAAGGATCTAAGGCGAGTGGCGGATGTCACCGAACGATCGGGACTAGAACGGGCCTCCCGGACGTCGTAGTGAGTGCGACGAAGAGGAGGTTGAGGACGATGCGGTCCTACATTGCGAAGTGGCGCCAGCGGCACGCGGACGCTCGGCACGACCGTCAGATCATGCGGGCACTGGAAGAGGTGCCGGCCGGGACGGTCCGGGAAGAGGTCCGGGCGATCGCCCTGGGTCGGCTGCGCCACTGACAGACCCACCGCCGGTCGCGGCGGCGCGGAATACCGGACCCGGCAGGCCATCGCCTGCCGGGTCCAGTGTGCTTCCGGAGCAGTCCGGGCCGGCTCCGCGGGATCAGGCGAGCAGGCGGACACGCAGCCGGTCGACGTCCTCGGCCCCGAAGCCGGCCGCCGCCAGCCACCCCACGGGCCCGCCGAACCGCTCGTCGAGCAATCCCAGGAAGCGTTGCATCGTCTGAGCCCGCGGCCGGTGGACGTCGACCGGCTTGTCGTCGAGGTCCGCCTCGTACGTCGGGCTTGCCCGGAGCCGGTCGAGCACGGCCTCCAGCCGCTCACCGGTGGCCACGTAGTCCGCGACGATCGCGTCCCGCGGCACCCCGACCGCGGACAACGCCAGCGCGACCACCACCCCGGTGCGGTCCTTGCCGGCCGCGCAATGCACCAGCGCCGACCCACGCCGGTCGGTACCTGCGCGGTCGGTACCTGCCCGGTCGGCACCCGCCCGGTCGGCACCCGCCCGGTCCGCCCCGGGTCGGCCGTCCGAACCGCCGTCCCCGTACGCCGCGCCGAGACGGTCCGGCTCGGCCACCGCCCGCAACGCCGCCACCACGCTGTCCGGTCGGTCCCGCAGGTAGCCGACGTAGTAGCCGACCGACGGGTTGTCGGCGTATTGGCCGTCCCACCCGGGCCTTCCCCGGGCACCCTGCCAGGGCAGCAGCGCGTCCGCGTCCACGTCGGTCATCCGGCCGCCTTCGGGGAACAGCGACAGGTGCCGGTGCACCACCCGCGGCTCGCGGCTGAGCGGGCCAGGACCCTCCTTCTCCACCTCGACGCTCGTGCGCAGGTCCACGACCGTGCGCAGGTCGAGGTCGTCCACCAGCAGCCGCACGTCGGCGGGAGTGAGGCCCTGCAGGTTGTCCGAGCGCAGCACCCGTCCGAACGCCGTCTCCCGGCCGTCCGATGTGGGCAGCCCGCCGAGGTCACGAACGTTCACGGCGCCCTCGAGCGGCACCCAGCGCGACTTCACGGTCATCACCACCGACCCTATGCCGGCCACGGCCGGCCGCTCCGGCCGCGGGTTACCGTGGGCGTACCGAGCAGGTTGAACCGGAAGGCCACCCATGCCCCGCCGTCGCACCGTCCGTCGCCGGCTGCTCGTCGCGGGTCTGGCCGTCACGCTCGTCACCGGCGTCGTCGCGGTGGTCGCTTCCTTCCAGGACCGTGCGCAGGCAGCCCCGGTCGGCGGCCCGAACGCGGTGCTGGCCAGGATGAGCCTGGAGCAGCGGGTCGGGCAGTTGCTGGCGGTCGGCGCGGCGGCCACGGGTCCGAGCTCGGCCAGCGTGCTGGCCGTCAGCAAGTACCACGCCGGCAGCGTGATCCTCACCGGACGCAGCTCCGCGGGCGTCGCCGCCACCGCCCGGGTCACCGCCGGCCTGCGGGCGCTCGCCACCCAGGACGCGACGGCCGGCGTTCCCCTGCTGGTCAGCGCCGACCAGGAGGGCGGCCTGGTGCAGGCCCTGTCGGGGCCGGGGTTCTCCACGATCCGGTCGGCGCTCATCCAGGGCGGCTGGTCCACCGGCACGCTGCGCAGCGCGGCCCACACCTGGGGCAACCAACTCCGGGCGGCCGGGGTGAGCGTCGACCTCGCGCCGGTGGTCGACACCGTGCCGGCGGGCACCGCCGCGTCCAACCCGCCGATAGGCGCGCTGGACCGCCAGTTCGGCTCGGACCCCGCCGGCGTCGCGAGCCACGGCGTCGCCTTCGCAGCCGGCATGGCCGACGCCCGGGTGGGCGCGACCGGCAAGCACTTCCCCGGGCTCGGTCGGGTCACGGCCAACCCGGACACCAGCACGGGCGTGACCGACCGGGTCACCACCCGCACCGACCCGTACCTGGTCCCGTTCGCCGCGCTGGTCAACGCCGGCGCGCCGTTCGTGATGGTGTCCACCGCGTACTACACGCTCATCGACGCGGCCAATCCCGCCGCCTTCTCCCCGACGGTCGTCACCGGCATGCTCCGCGGCGACCTCCGCTTCGGCGGTGTGATCGTCTCCGACGACCTCGGCAACGCCCGCCAGGTCGCCGCCGTGCCGGCCGGTTCCCGCGCGGTGCGGTTCGTCGCCGCCGGAGGCGATCTGGTGCTCACCGTGAACCCCGCGGTGGTGCCCGACATGTTCGCCGCGCTGGTCTCCCGGGCGCGCGCCGACGCGTCGTTCCGGGCCAGGGTGGACCAGTCGGCGCTGCGCGTCCTGTTCGCCAAGCAGCGCCTCGGCCTGCTCCGGCCGCCGACCCTCGGCGACTTCACCGGTGACGGCAGGGCCGACCGCGCGGTGTACCGCCCGTCGACGCACACCTGGTATGTGCAGGGGGAGCCGGCGGTGGTGTACGGCGCGACCGGGGACGTGCCGGTGCCGGCGGACTACTCGGGTGACGGGAGGACGGACCGCGCGATCTACCGGCCGTCGACGCACACCTGGTATGTGCAGGGGCAGCCGGCGGTGGTGTACGACGTGACCGGGGACGTGCTGGTGCCGGCGGACTACTCCGGTGACGGGAGGGCGGACCGCGCGGTGTACCGGCCGTCGACGCACACCTGGTATGTGCAGGGGGAACCGTCCGTGGTGTACGGGACTACCGGCGACGTGCCCGTCCCAGCCGACTACACCGGCGACGGCAGGGCCGACCGGGCGGTGTACCGCCCCGCGGATCAGACCTGGCACGTGCAGGGGCAGGCAGGAGTCCGGTTCGGCGCGCCGGGCGACATTCCGGTGCCGGCGGACT
>DASPYH010000117.1:0-7326 GCA_035636875.1 Mycobacteriales bacterium
TCCTCCAGGTTGAGCACCCGCCGGTGCGCCATCTCGATCGAGTCGGCGACCACCGTGCAGCCGTGGTGCGCGAGCACGACGCAGTCCACCTCGGCCAGCAGGGCGGCGGCCTCGGTCGCCAGCAGCAGGGTGCCGGGGTGCCGGTAGGGCGAGACCCGGACCTCGCGGACGTACGCGACGTGGTCGGTCGTGATCATCCGGATCGGGTGGCCGAGCGCGGCCAGCAGCACCGACGTCTGCGGATGCACATGGACGACCGCGGTGACGTCCGGCCGCGCCCGGTAGCACTCGAGGTGCAGGGCGAGCTCGGTGGACGGGCTCGCCGCGCCGCCGACCACGGCACCGTCGGCGAGCCGGACCAGCGAGAAGTCGGTGGGCGAGAGCCGGTCGAGCCAGCAGCCGCGGGCGGTGACCAGCGCGACCTCGGCACCGGCGACCCGGGCCGAGAGGTTGCCGCCGGAGCCGAGCACGAGGCCGGCCGAGACCAGGCCGCCACCGAGGTCCCGCAGGCCGGCGACGAGGTCGGCGTGCGACGGGTCGGTCGTCGGCTGAGTCACTCGGACCGGTCAGGCGGTGGCGAGGCGGGCGGCGGCGGCCTGCACCCGGCGGCGGGCCTCGTGGACGTCCACGCTGGTGCAGACGCCGTCCGTCACCACCTGCCGGCCGGCGACCCACACGTCCCGCACCGCCTCCCGCGACGCGGACCAGACCGCATGCGCGACCAGGTCCCCGTCGTCGAGCACGGGTACGAAGCCCGGGTCGTCCAGGTCGAGCCGCACGATGTCCGCCCAGCGGCCCCGGCTCAACGAGCCGATGTCGGTGCGTCCCAGCGCCGCCGCCCCACCCGCCGTCGCCAGGTGTAGCACCTCCGCCGCCGGCAGCACGGTCGGGTCGTGCTCGCGCTGCCGGGCGACGAGCGCGGCCAGCCGCATCTCCTCCCACATGTCCAGGTTGTTGTTGCTGGCCGGCCCGTCGGTGCCCAGCCCCATCGGGACGCCGGCACGCAGCAGGTCCACCACCCGCGCGGTCCCCGAGGCCAGCTTGGCGTTGCTGCCGGGGCAGTGCGCGACGGCGACGCCCTCCGACGCGAGCAGGTCGATGTCCGCGTCGGACAGCCACACCGCGTGCGCCGCGAGCACCCGGCCGCCGGAGAAGAGGCCGAGGTCGGCCAACACCCGCGGCACCGACGCTCCACCGTGCCGCGCCGACACCTCGGCACCCTCGTGCTCGGTCTCCGCGAGGTGCAGGTGCACCGGCGCCCCGGTCTCCCGAGCCGCCTCGCCCACCGCCTTCAGCGCATCCTCCGGCAGCGCGTACGCCGAGTGCGGCCCGAAGCCGACCTCGATCCGCGGATGGTCCGCGTACCTCTCGCGCAGTCCGGTGATCCACTCGATCCGCTCCTGCCAGGTGCCGAAGCGCTCCCACCCCGGCGCCACCACGACGCCCGGCGTCACCACGCACCGCCCACCGGCGGCGTCGACCGCGGCCGCCAGCGCGTCGTCGTGGAAGTACATCTCGACCGTGGTGGTCACCCCGAACCGCAGCAGCTCGGCGCAGGCGAGCATCATCCCCCAGTACACGTCGTCCGCTGCGGTCCGCGCCTCCCGCGGCCAGATCACCTCGTGCAGCCAGGCGCTCAGTGGCAGCCCTTCGCCCTGCCCGCGCAGCAGCGTCATCGGTGAGTGGCAGTGCGCGTTGACCAAGCCGGGCAGCAGCAGCCCGCCGACCCACTGGACCGTCCACTCCGCACCGTCCCAGGAGGAGTCCGGGGCGCCGGCGACGGGTCCGACCCGGACGATCCTGCCGTCCGCACCGATGTCGACGGCGCCCGGCCGGTACACGGCGCCGCTGCCGTCGCAGGGCAGCACCGCATCGCCGACGAGCCTGATGCCGGTCACGGGCTGTCTCCTTCGGACGGTCGTACGGTACGGCGCTCGGTGACGATCGCGGTCACCAGGTCGTGCGGGGTGACGTCGAACGCCGGGTTGTACGCCGGGGAGGCGGTGCTCACCTCGGCCGGGTCCCGCTCCTCGATCTCGATCTCGAACCCGGTCCCGGTCCGAAGGTCCACAGTAGATTCGGGAGCGGCGACCACGAACGGTACGCCGGCACGGGCGGCCGCGAGCGCGAGCGGGTAGGTGCCCACCTTGTTGGCCACGTCCCCGTTCGCCGCGATCCGGTCCGCGCCGACCACGACGGCGTGCACGAGGCCGCGGGCGATCAGCGACGGTGCGGCCGCGTCGACGACCACCCGGTGGTCGATGCCGAGCGACGCGAGCTCGTACGCGGTGAGCCGGGCGCCCTGCAGCAGCGGACGGGTCTCGCCCGCGTACACCCGCTCCACCCGGCCGCGCTCGTGCAGGACAGCGACGACGCCGAGCGCGGTGCCCCACTCCACCGCCGCGAGCCAGCCGGTGTTGCAGTGGGTGAGCAGCCGAAGCCCGTCCCGGCCCGGCAGCAGGGAGCCGAGCAGGTCGGCACCGCGCTCGCCGATGGCGAGGCTGCTGTCCACCTCCTCGGCCAGCACCGTCAGTGCCTCGGCGAGGACGGCGTCCGGGCCTGCGGTCAGGCGGGACAGGGCGCGGTCGACGCCGCGGGCCAGGTTCGCCGCGGTCGGCCGGGCGGAGCGGAGCCGGGCGGCCGCGGCGGACACCGCGGCGACATCCCCGTCGGCCCGGGCCGCGAGCGCCACCCCGAGGGCGCCGGCCACGCCGATCGCCGGGGCACCGCGGACCGCCAGCCGCCTTATCGCGTCGACGACCGCGTCGGGCTCGGTCAGCCGCAGCCACCGCTCCTCGCCCGGGAGCGCTGTCTGGTCCACCAGCACCACCGCGCCGTCCCGCCAGTCGATGCATCGGGGCACCCGGACACTCTCCCACCGCACGCGTCCCGGCTGCGCACCGCGGGGAGGCGGCGAGCTTTGCACAGCCCGAACACGGCGTGCAGGTCAGCTCAACCCGGCCGGGAGCAGACTGGTCGGCGTACCCCGGACCAGGAGGACTTGACACGATGATCGTCAGCAAGCGAGCCGCGCTCGGGATCGCCGGCGTCTCCGCGGCGGTCGTGCTCGGCACAGCGGGAGTTACCGGCCTCGCCGCGGCGTCGAACGGCACGGGCGGCGGCCGTGCTCCTGTCGCCGCGCTCGCCGCGCCGTCGCCCAGCGGGTCGGCCGGTTCGACCCCGTCGCCGCGCGGACCGGGCCAGCCGCACGAGCGGGGCGCGGGCTGGGGGAAGCGCGGTGGGTTCGGTGCGCTCGGCCGCGGGCTGCACGGCGAGTGGGTCGTGAAGGACAAGGACGGGAAGTACGTCACGCTGGTCACCGTCCGCGGCCAGGTCACCGCCTCCAGCCCGACCTCCATCACGATCAAGGCCGAGGACGGCTACACCGCGACGTACGCGATCAACTCCGACACGATCGTGCGGGCCAAGGCCGGCGGCATCAAGGTCGGCGACCAGGCGGGCGCGGTCGGTGAGAAGAGCGGCGGGACGGTGACCGCGCGCGCGGTCGTGGACCGCGCCAAGTAACGCCGGAGGCGGGCTCAGCCGAGCCGGAGCCGCAGCGCGTCGAGCTCGTCCCGCATCCCGGTCGGCAGCTTGTCGCCGATGTGCTGGAACCACTCGTCGATCTGCGGCAGCTCGTCGCGCCACTCGCCGCGGTCGACGCGCAGCGCCGCCTCCAGGTCGTCCGGACCGAGGTCGAGGCCGGACACGTCCAGCGAGTCGGGAGCGGGAACGTACCCGATCGGCGTCTCGACCGCGGCCGCCGTGCCCTCGATCCGCTCGATCGCCCACTTCAGCACGCGGATGTTCTCGCCGAACCCCGGCCAGAGGAAGGCGCCGTCGTCGTCCTTACGGAACCAGTTCACGTAGAAGATCCGCGGCAGCTTCGTCGAGTCCGCGCCCTTGCCCGTCTCGATCCAGTGCTGGAAGTAGTCGCCGAGGTGGTAGCCCATGAACGGCAACATGGCCATCGGGTCCCGCCGCACGACGCCGACCTGGCCGGTCGCCGCCGCGGTCGTCTCCGAGGACAGCGTGGCGCCGAGGAAGACGCCGTGCTGCCAGTCACGCGACTCGGTGACCAGCGGGATCGTGCCGCGCCGGCGACCGCCGAAGAAGATCGCCGAGATCGGCACCCCGTTCGGGTCCTCCCACTCCGGCGCGATGATCGGGCACTGGCCCGCGGGCGTGCAGAAGCGCGAGTTGGGATGCGCGGAGGGCTCGTCCGACTCGGGAGTCCAGTCCCGCCCCTTCCAGTCGGTCAGGTGCGCCGGCGGCTCCCTTGTCATCCCCTCCCACCAGACGTCGCCGTCGTCGGTGAGGGCGACGTTGGTGAAGATGGAGTTGCCGCGGGCGATGGTGCGCATCGCGTTCGCGTTGGTGTGCCAGCCGGTGCCCGGGGCGACGCCGAAGAAGCCGTACTCCGGGTTGAGCGCGTAGAGCCGGCCGTCCTCCCCGAAGCGCATCCAGGCGATGTCGTCGCCGAGCGTCTGGACCTTCCAGCCCTCGATGCTCGGGTCGAGCATCGCCAGGTTGGTCTTGCCGCAGGCCGAGGGGAAGGCGGCGGCGACGTAGTAGACGCGTCGCTGGGGCGAGGTGAGCTTGAGGATCAGCATGTGCTCGGCCAGCCAGCCCTCGTCGCGGGCCTTCACGCTGGCGATCCGCAGCGAGTAGCACTTCTTGCTGAGCAGCGCGTTCCCGCCGTAGCCGGAGCCGTACGACCAGATGGCCCGTTCCTCCGGGAAGTGGCTGATGTACTTCGTGTCGTTGCAAGGCCACGGCACGTCGGCCTGGCCCGGCTCCAGCGGGGCGCCCACGCTGTGCAGACCGGGCACGAAGTCGGCGTCGTCGTCGAAGAGCGCGAGCGCCTTGCTGCCCATCCGGGTCATGATGTGCATCGAGGCGACGACGTAGGGCGAGTCGGTCAGCTCGACGCCGAGGAGCGGGTTCTCGGCGGTCAGCGGACCCATGCAGTACGGGATGACGTACATCGTGCGGCCGCGCATGGAGCCGGTGAACAGGCCGGTCATGGTGGCCTTCATGGCGTCCGGCGCCACCCAGTTGTTCGTCGGGCCGGCGTCGCGCTCGTCCACAGAGCAGATGAACGTCCGGTCCTCCACCCTGGCGACGTCGGAGGGATCCGAGGCGCACCAGAACGAGTTGGGCTTCTTCCTCTGGTCGAGCCGCCGGAAGGTGCCGGCGTCGATCAGCAGGTCCGTGATGCGCCGCCACTCGTCCTGGGATCCGTCGCACCACCGGACCCGGTCCGGCCGGGTCAGCTCGGCGACCTCCCGGATCCACGCCAACAGCCGTGCGTGCCGGGTCGGAGCAGCGTCGGTGCCGGGAATCGCCGAGATCGTCATGGCTGTCTCCTCCTGGTCGCCGTTGACCGGATACAGGAACCGCGGCCAACCGGCCGTGGTGCTGGGGATTTGCGAAGCGTACCTCTGTATCCCGAGGTCGCGAACCTGCCCGGTTGTCGGCTCCCTCACAGCCAGCACTCCGGAGAGAGCGGGCTGGGCCTCACGACGCCTGGCTCACCGTGCTCATGTTGAAGTCGGGGATGCGCAGGGCCGGCATCGCGGTGCGGGTGAAGTAGTCGTTCCACTCGCGGGGCAGGCAGCGCTCCGCGCGCCCGGCCTCGCCGAGCCGGCCGAGCAGGTCGACCGGACTCTCGTTCCAGCGGAAGTTGTTCACCGCGCCGGTCACCTCGCCGCCCTCCACGAGATAGACCCCGTCGCGGGTGAGGCCGGTCAGCAGCAGGGTCTGCGGGTCGACCTCGCGGATATACCACAGGCAGGTCAGCAGCAGGCCGCGCTCGGTGCGCACCACCATGTCGTCGAGCGACGCCGACGCGTCCGGCGCCTCCAGCATCAGGTTGTCGATCAGCGGAGCCGGCTGCGTGCCGGTCTTCGCCGCCCAGGCCCTGGTCCGGATCAGCTCCGCGAGCTCGCCCGAGCGGATCCAGTCGGTGTCCCGCAGCGGGTAGCCGTTGTCGAACACCGACATCAGCCCGCCGAAGGACGCCGTGGCCGCGGCGAACGGCTCGCACTCCAGCCCCGGCTCGGTCGGGCTGCTGCGCAACGTGACCGGCACCGAGGCGAGCCGCTCGCCGATCCGGGTGCCGCCGCCGGGCTTGGAGAACACCGTCCGGCCCTCGTCGGCGTCCCGCGCGCCGGCCGAGAGGTAGAGGTAGAACATCAGGTCGGCGACCGCCGTCGGCGGCAGCAGGGTCTCGTAGCGCCCGGCCGGCAGCTCCAGCGACCGCGTCGCCCAGCCGAGCCGCTGGCCCAGTTGCGCGTCCAGCCCGTGCACGTCCACGTCGGCGAAGTCGCGGGTCGACAGGCCGACCCACGCCGACCTGCTGTAGTCCGGCGACTTGCCGTTGACCTCCACCCTGCCCGTCGGCTGGGTGTAGCGGCGGCGCAGCCCGGTCGACGAGCCGAGGTAGGTCGTCTCCAGGACGTGCTCGGCGAAGCCGAAGAGCAGCCGCTGCTCGCCGGCCGCGCGGCCGAACGCCTCCCCCAGCGCGGGCGCGAAGCCGGAGAACACGCCGACCGAGGTCTCCTCCGGACCCGCGTCCCACTCGTCGCCCGTCTCGTACGGCTCCACCAGCGGTGCCGCGTCGTCAGCAGGACCCGCGTCCCGAGCCGCCTGCTCGCTGGCCCGGACCAGGTCCTCGAGCGCGTCCTCGGTGACCGCGCTGCGCTCGACCACGCCGGCGGCGGTGCCGGCCGCGCCCTCCACGACGCTGATCACGGCGACCCGGCGGGAGCGCATCGCCCCGTTGGTGGTCAGCGTGTTGCTCGCCCAGCGGAGGTTGGCCTCCGACCGCTCCGTCGCGACCACGACGCAGCCGTCCGCCTTGGACAGCGCCAGCCCACGCTCCACCGTCTCCTGCGGCCTCATCGTCCCCCCTCCCGGACCGTGTTGAGAATGTTCACCCCGCGGAACAGGGCCGGCGGGCAACCGTGGCTCACCGCCGCGACCTGCCCCGGCTGCCCCTTGCCGCAGTTGAACGCGCCGCCGAGCACGAACGTCTCCGGGCCGCCGACCGCCTCCATCGAGCCCCAGAACTCCGTCGTGGTCGCCTGGTAGGCCACGTCGCGCAGCTGGCCGGCCAGCCGGCCGTTCTCGATCTTGAAGAACCGCTGCCCGGTGAACTGGAAGTTGTAGCGCTGCATGTCGATCGACCAGCTCTTGTCGCCGACGATGTAGATGCCGTCATCCACCGCTCCGATCAACTCGTTGAGCGACACGTCTTTGGGATTCGCCTTCAGCGACACGTTCGGCATGCGCTGCAGCGGCACGTGATCGGGCGCATCGGCG
>DASPYH010000118.1:0-8198 GCA_035636875.1 Mycobacteriales bacterium
CCTCCGGGAGTGGGACTGCACGGTGGTGCACACCGACCCCGAGCGGGGCATCGTGCTGGATCGTTCGGCCTTCTACCCGGGCGGCGGCGGCCAGCCCCCTGACCACGGCGTGTTGCTGTGGCAGGGCGTGCAGACCCGGATCGTCGGCACCCGCAAGGGCGACGATCTCTGGCTCATCCCGGCCGAGGGCGACCCGCTGCCGCCGGCCGGCACGGCGGTCCGGGGCGCCGTCGAGGACTCCCGCCGCACCCTGCTGATGCGGACCCACTCCGGCCTGCACGTGCTCGGCGGCGTGGTGTTCCGCGACTTCGGTGCGCTCGTGACCGGGGGCAACATGGAGCCCGGCGAGGCGCGGATGGACTTCAACCTGCCCGACGTCCCGGACGGGTTCAAGGCGACTGTCGAGGAGCGGGTCAACGCCGAGATCGAGGTCGACCGGAAGGTCGAGGTCACCGTGCTGCCGCGGGACGAGGCGCTGGCGATCCCGGACATCATCCGCACCCAGACGAACTTGATCCCGCCGGAGGAGACCGAGGTCCGCATCGTCGACATCACCGGCCTCGACGTGCAGGCGGACGGCGGGACGCACGTTGCGTCGACCCGGCAGATCGGCCGGCTGCAGGTGGTCAAGGTGGAGAACAAGGGCCGGCAGAACCGCCGGGTCCGGATCAGGCTGGTGGACTGATCCGCGCCGAGGGTGTCGATTCCGGCCCGACCTGCCCGTCATCCGGGCGAGGGCTCCCACCGGGCGGCCGAAAAGGAGGGGTCGGGGGTGAAGGACGAGTTCCCGATGGTGGGTTGAGGCCGGGACCGGTGATGGAGATCCGAGACGTGCGGGCGAGCTGAGATGGACCACCGCGGCACCGCCGCGGCGGCGGTCGAGCGGGCGCTGCGTGACCACTGGGGACGCCTGCTCGCCCTGCTCACCCGGCTCCTCGGCAGCCTGGACGCGGCTGAGGAGTCGCTGCAGGACGCGTACGCCACGGCCTTGACCGCGTGGGAGCGCGACGGCGTGCCGGACCGGCCGGACGCCTGGCTGCTCACCACCGCGCGGCGGCGCGCTCTGGACCGGTTCCGCCGGGAGGCGACGCTGGCCCGCAAGCTGCCGCTGCTCGTCACGCCGGACGCCGAGCCGGGACCGGGCGAGGACGGGCCGGAGGGTGGACAGGACGTGTCGAGCATCCCGGACGAGCGACTGCGGCTGCTGTTCACCTGCTGCCACCCCGCCCTCGCGATGGAAGCCAGGGTGGCGCTGACGCTCCGGCTGCTCGGCGGTCTGACCACCGCGGAGATCGCCCGCGCGTTCCTGGTGCCGGAGCCGACCATGGCGGCGCGGATCACCCGGGCGAAGAAGAAGATCGCCGCCGCCGGCGTGCCGTACCGGGTGCCGTCCGACGCGGAGCTGCCCGAGCGGCTGGCCGGTGTGCTCGCGGTGCTCTACCTGGTCTTCACCGAGGGTCACTCGGCGGCCGCCGGCGACGGGCCGGTCCGCCGCGACCTGTGCGACGAGGCGATCCGGCTGGCGCGGGTCGTGGTGGCGCTCATGCCGGACGAGCCGGAGGCGGCCGGGCTGCTGGCGCTGCTGCTGCTGCAGCACGCCCGCCGGGACGCGCGGGTGGACGGCGCCGGCCGGCTGGTGTTGCTGCCGGACCAGGACCGGTCCCGCTGGGACGCCGGCCAGATCGCCGAGGGCATGGCGCTGCTGCGGGCGGCGGCTCGGCGCGGTCGGGCCGGCCCGTACCTGCTGCAGGCGGCGATCGCGGCCGAGCACGACGGGGCGGCGCGCGCGGCGGACACCGACTGGCCGCGGATCGCCAAGCTCTACGCCGCGCTGGAGGAGCTGACCGGCTCGCCGGTGGTACGGCTCAACCGTGCGGTCGCGGTCGCCGAGGTCGACGGTCCCGCCGCGGCGCTGGACCTGCTGGCCGGGCTGGACGCGTCGCTGCCGGCCTTCCACCTGCTGCCGGCGACCCGCGCCGACCTGCTGCGCCGGCTCGACCGCCCGGACGAGGCGCGGGCGGACTACGCCCGCGCGCTCGAGCTGGCCGGCAACGCGGCCGACCGCGACTTCCTCAGCCGCCGCCTGGACGTCCTTGGCCGCGGCAAGTCCGACGACCGTACGGACAGAGCTTGATCAGCACCTCGGTGCACCAGCGACGATCGCCCGCGCGCAGCGCTGCCGTGCCCCTCCGCCCACCGACGCCTGGCCGGTCCAGCCGGCCACGCTGGCTCACCCGGCAGGGCCGGCCACCTCGCGCAGACCCGCGGCCAGGCCGGCCAGCGAGTCGGTCGCCTCGGTCAGTCGCAGCGTGAGCAACGGATCGCCGGCGCGCAGTGTGGCGGACGCGGCGACGGCGTCGGCGGCTGCCAGCACCAGCGAGTCGTACGCGGCGACACCGGCGTCGAGCTGACCGACCAGCACCGCGACCGCGGCGTCGAGGCCGGCCGCCGAGCTGGCCGGCGCGCCGCGCCGGGCCTGGTCGACGGCGGTCACCCGGGAACCGAGGTCGCGCAGCACCGCCGCGGCGTCCGCGGCGACCGCGCTCGGCTCGGCAGCGGGGGCCCCGAGATGCGCCAACAGGCCGGCCAGCGCTCGCTCGCGGTCGGCGAGGCGGTCCAGCGGCCCGCGCGACGGGCAGTCCCGCGGCGGCCGTTTCACCCTCGGCGCCAGGCGGTGGGCGACCGGCCGTGGCGGCGGAACCGGCGCACGCCTGAGCTCCGCAAGCCGCAGCCCGGCGGCGACTGCCGCGGTTGCGACCACGGCGGTCGCGCCACCCCAGGCGATCTCGCCCAGCTCGAGCCCGGGCCTCGCACCGACGGTCGCGGTCAGCCAGGCAAGGCCGCCGGCCGCGACCGACCGGACCCCGACCGCCCGCTGGGCCCGCCGGAGCCGCCTGGCGTGCACCCTCGCCGGGTCGCGCCGCGCGGACACCGCGTCGCGCAGTCCCGCCAGCCGGTCCCCGGTCCGGGTCCGCGCCCGCTCGACCGCCCACCGGCCCGCGTCCGCGGCGACCCCGGCCGCCAGCTCGCGGGCGATCTCGCGGCCGGGATGGCGCCGCCCGCTGGCGGGATGGGCGGTCACCGGCTCAGCCCTGGTCGGCGCGCTGCTGCTCGGCCGGCTGGGACTGCGGGGCCGCCTCGGCGACAGGCTCGGCTGGCTGCCCGGTCGTGACCGCGGGGGGCGGCGGCGCGGCGGCGAGCCGGCCGCCGGACATGCCGGCCCGGATCTGCTCCAGCCGCGCGGAGCCGGCCATGTCCAAAGTGGACTTCTGCACCTCGAGCATCCGGCCCTCGACCGAGTTCTGCGCGAGCTCGGCCTGGCCGAGCGCGTTCGCGTACCGCCGCTCGATCTTCTCCCGCACCTCGCCGAGCGAGGGGGTCGTGCCCGGAGCCGTCAGCTCGGACATCTGCCGCAGCGACGCCGAGACGGTCTCCTGCATCTTCGCCTGCTCCAGCTGGCTGAGCAGCTGCGTGCGCTCGGCGAGCTTCTGCTGCAGCAGCATCGCGTTCTGCTCGACGGCCTTCTTGGCCTGCTCGGCAGCCTGCAGCGCCTGGTCGTGCAGGCCCTTCAGGTCCTCCATCGACCCCTCGGCCGAGACCAGCTGGGTGGCGAAGACCTGCGCGGTCTGCTCGTACTCCTGCGCCTTGGCCTCGTCGCCCTTGGCCCGGGACTGGTCGGCGAGAGTCAGCGCCTGGCGGGCGGAGGCCTGAAACCGCTCGACGTCCGACATCTGCCGGGACAGCTTCATCTCCAGCTGCCGCTGGTTGCCGATCACCGCAGCGGCCTGCCTGGACAGCCCCTCGTGCTGGCGCTGCGCCTCCTCGATCGCCTGCTGGATCTGGATCTTCGGGTCGGCACGCTCGTCCACCTGCGCGCCGAACCAGGACAGGAAGTATTTCCAGGCCTTCACGAACGGGTTGGCCATCGCTAGCGATCCTCCTGTCTGCGCGCACCCACACGGTACGCCGATGCCTCGTCCATCCTGTCAGGTCCGGCACACACGCCTCAGCCGTCCAGCACCCGCCGGGAGACCTCCTCCGCCTCGGCCAGCCCGGACCGCAGCCCGTCGAGGTCGCCGCTGAGCTGTGCCAGCCGGTCCTCGGAGCTGTCCACACCGGTCGAGGCCGACATCGCCAGCACCTCCGCGGTGCGGGCCACGAGCCCCTCCAGCGTCAGCACCGTCGCCTGCATCCGGGCCAGCAGCGTGTCCCGCGCGTCGGCGAGCCGCCCGGCGACGGCAAGTTGCTCGGTGACGCTGTCCAGCGACCGCTGCCGCTCGGCCCGCAGCCGCTCGCCCCCGGCGGCCTGCACACCGCGCGCCAGCCGCTGCCGGTCAGCGGTCAGCCTGTCGGTCGGCACCCGGGCGAGCGCGTCCTCCACCGCGGTGACCTGGCCGGCGAGGCGGCGCATCGCGGTCAGCGCCTCGGCCGCGCCGTCCCGTACCGGGGCGAGCTGTCCCCGGGTCACCGCCGGCCCCGGCGAGCCCGCCAGCTCGGCCAGCGCCCGCTCCGCCCCCTGCGCCCGCACCAGCCACCGCTCGGCCGGGCTACCCCGGCGCGGCGGCCGCAGCGGGACCGGACCGTCGGCGGCCGGCGCGGGGTCGCCACGCCGGCCGAGGACGCTCGCGCCGACCTTCACCCCGTACACGACCGCCGCGACGCCGACCGCGAGCGGCACCGCGAGCCCTCCGCTGGCCGGCACGACCGCCCAGGCCAGGCCGCCGGCGACCCCGGCGACCAACCCGCCCCACGGGTCGAGGAGCTCCTCGCGCAGCCGTCCCACCGCGTCAGTGTCCCCGGTTCAGAAGTTGGACAGAACAGCGACCAGCACCCGGTCGATGGCGGCAGGGTCGGTGGCGTCGTACGCGGCCGCCCGGGACGCCTTCGCGATCTCCCGCAGCACCCCGAGGTCGGCCTTGTCCCCGTACGCGATCGGGAAGACCCGCACCGATTGGTCGGTCTGCTCGCCGCCGAGGTCCGCGGTGAGCCGGCCGAGGTCGTTGTCCGGCGGGTACTCGTTCTTGCCGTCGGTCAGCACCACGACCGCGTTGATCCGGCTCCGGTCGAAGCTGTCCTGCACCTGCCGGACCGCCGCCCGGGTGGTGGCGTACAGCGCGGTCCCGCCCTCCGCCTGCAGGTTGCGCACGCTCGACTGGAACGCCGCCAGCACCGAGCGCACCGCCCCGGTCGGGACCAGCTCCGTCCACGGGTCCGACCGGCCGCCGGTGGGGGTGGAGAAGGTCCACAGCCCCAGCTCGTCGTCGGGGGCGAGCCGGCCGACCGCGGCGAGCGCCGCCTGCTTGGCGAGGTCGAGCTTCGACCGGCCGCCGGCCGCCTCCTCGTTCATCGAGCCGCTGACGTCGATCACCATCAGCACCCTGGCCCGCTTGCGCAGCGCGCTCCAGGACTTCGACACCCGGTCGAGGACGGCAGGCGCAGGCGGGTCGATCACCGACAGCCTCGTCTCCGGGAGCAGCCCGTTGTCCCGGCTCAGCGCCGCGCCCGGCTTGCCGTCGGCGCCCCGGAAGGCGGCATCGGTGAACCGCTTCTGCTGAGCCGGCTCACGGACGAAGCCGAGGAAGTCCTGCGCGGCCCTGCGCTTGCCGTCGTCGACCCACTCCGCGGCGAGCACGATGTACGGGTTGTCGGACAGCAGCGTGCCCTCCTTCGGGTACACCGCGACCAGCGGCACCCGCGGCTTGCCCCGCTGTCCCAGCGTGGCCGGGTCGCCGGACGGGTTGCCCTGGTTGTAGTCCCAGACCGACTTCTCCTCGACCGTCACCGCGCTGATGTAGGTCAGGCCGCGGCCGTCCGCGGCGGCCGAGTACAGGTTCTCCAGGAAGGTGAGGGTGGTGTCGCCGTAGTGGACGACCGAGCTCTCCAGCTGCCGGACGTACGCGACGACCTTCGGGTCGGCCACGTCCCGGGCGGTCAGGTCGCTGGACCGGCCCGTGGCCGCGAAGTACGCGGCGACGGTGGCGTTCAGCCCGGAGGTGGAGAACTCGGGGTTGGTCTTGCCGAGCTTGAACGAGCCCCACTCCGCGTGCCCGCGGGCGGCCCAGCCGCGCGGGTCCCGCGCAAGCGAGAGCACGTCACCCCAGCCCAGCGGCTTGCCCGGCCACCCGAGGGCCTCGGCCATCGGCTTCGGCATGGCGATCACCAGCGGCGTCCGCGCGATCGACGGCGTGTCCTTCGGCACCAGGTCGCCCTTGTCCTGCGCCGCCGTGCGCTGGCGCAGCAGGACCGACCAGGACGACGACGCCGGGCTCCACACGTCCGGGCGGGGGCCGTCGACCCGCTCGTTCCAGCCTCGGGCCAGCGCCTCCATGGCCCCGCCCGAGGCCTTGGAGGTGACCTGGACGTCCACGCACCGGCCGTCGACCCGGCGGTCGGAGCGGTTGTAGTCGCCGGCGATCGCACCGAGCAGGGCGGCCTTCTCCGACGAGGCGGTGACCCTCAGCGGCAGGCAGCCCGAGCGGGCCTTGCCGTTCGCGGTCCCGCCGGAGGCACTGCCCTTGCCCCCGCCGTCACCGCTGAACACGGCGCGGGCGACGAACACGAGGATGATCCCGACGACCGCGGCTAGGACCAGCGGCAGCGCACGGCGCCGCCCCGACCGGCCCGCCTGCTCCCCGTACGTCACCTCTGCCCTCCTGTGCCCGTCGAACGCGCCACGCGTCCGCCCGGTTCCGCGAGGAGTCTGTCAGGAGCCGCCGGGTATCGGGCGGGTCAGGTGCGGCAGGTCGGTCGCGACCGGGCCGCCGGACCGCCGGGTCCGCGTCGGCCTGGTCCGGGCCGGCTTAGTGCGTCACGCGGACGCCCTCCGCTCGGTGCCGGCCGCGGGGTCGGTGGACAGCCCGCGGGCGAGCGCCTCGGCAGCGCTGCGGATCGCGGCCGGCCGGCCGGGGTCGGCCAGGTGGGAGGCGAGCCAGCGCAGCACCAGGTCGTCACCGGCCAGGCCGTCCGCGGCCAGCCGGGCCCGGACCGCCTCCTCGGCGGCGCGCCACCCCGCCGCCGGCGCCCGGCGGGCGAGCAACCCGGCCAGGGCGGCCGGCTCGCTGTCCGCGACGCTGCGCAACGCCCGGTGCTCGCTCAGCCTGCGGGCGGCATGCGTGAGGGCGTCGACGAGGTCGAGGCCGGCGCACTCGGCGGCGACGGCAAGCACCTCCGACTCCACCAGCGCCGCCCACACGTCCTGCTTGGTGCGGAAGTGGTTGTAGAGCGTGGCCTTCGCGACTCCGGCCTGGGCCGCGATGTCGTTCATGGTGGTGTTGCGGGTTCCCTGCTGGGCCACCGCTCGGCTGGCGCCCTCGAGCAGGCCCGCCCGGGTGCGCGCCATGGCGTTGCCGGCTCGGGAGCGGGTGCCGCCGGTGCGGCGCGGCAGCGCGGACGCCGCCGAGGTCGGCACCGTCGACCGGATCAGGTGGTCGAGCGGGTCCCTCGCAGGGGCGTCGCGGTCCGGCACGCTCACTTGATGCCACCCGGACCGGCCGAAAGCAAGGAGCCGGCCAGCGTGTCCGCCGGCCGGCTCCCCGGTGTGCTCGTCTGTGCCCGGCCCGGTCAGGCCGCCGCCGCCGTCAGGCAACGGGCCGCGTACGGCCTGTCCTGCCGGCAGGGCAGGTCGGTGAGCCCGAGCAGCACCTCCGCCTCGCCCAGGCCGTCGCCCGTCTCCAGCTCGGCCAGATCGACCTCGTCCAGATCGGCGGCGTCCGCCGGGGCCGCGGCCACGCTGTCGGTGACCCCGACCGGCTCGGTGGCGACCCCGTCGGGCCGGTCCATCGGCTCCGCGTCGAAGGCCTCGTCCAAGGCCCCGTCCAGCGGCCCGTCCAGGGCATCGTCGAACTCGGCCTCGAACGCGTCGGGATCGATCTCGTCCGGACCGATCGCCGCCCCACCCGAGGCGCGGCCGCCGACACCCACCGGCACCGGCGTCCGCGCGCCGGCCGGCATGATCACTCGGCCGGGCATCCCGGCCACCTCGGCGGACCGCTCGGACCGCCGCATCGTTTCGGAGACCTCGCGCAGGAGGTCGGACAGCTTCACGTCGAGCGCCTCGCAGATCGAGGCGAGCAGCTCGGAGGAGGCCTCCTTCTGCCCGCGCTCGACCTCGGACAGGTAGCCCAGGCTGACCCGGGCCGCACCCGACACTTCGCGGAGGGTGCGTCGCTGGCGCAGCCGGCGGCCGCGCAGCGCGTCCC
>DASPYH010000119.1:0-2901 GCA_035636875.1 Mycobacteriales bacterium
CCCGACCGGGAGCTCCGTCCGGCGCCTGCCGGTGCGCTCTGGATCGACCATGTCGACCTCCTTGCACGCTTGTGCCCCACCCCCGTGCGGCGTGGACCGTACTACCCCGGCGCCACCGGTCACAGACCCATCCGCGCCGGACGGCAGGCTGGCTGCGCCGGGCGGTCCGCGCCGCGCGGGCTCCGTGCCCGTGTGGCACGCTCGACGCGATGTCCACGCTGGTTGAGCTGCTCGCCGAGCACACCGCCCTGCCGCCCGAGGCCGTCGAGCATCTGCAGCGGCTCGTGGGGGACTGGCAGCTGTTGTCGGATCTGTCCTTCGCCGACCTGCTGCTGTGGGTGCCGGTCGCCGAGGGCGAGTTCCTCTGCGTCGCGCAGGTGCGCCCGACCACCGGGCCGACCGCGTACCAGGACGACCCGGTCGGCCGGCGGCAGAGCGGTGTCGCGGCGGTGCCGCAGCGGGTCGCCATGCGCGAGGGCCGGATCTTCCGGGAGGCCGACCCGGAGTGGAACGGCCAGGTGCCGGTACGCCGGGAGGCGATCCCGGTCCGGCGGGAGACCGGCGGCCGGGTGCTCGCCGTCGTCGGCCGGGACACCAACCTGGCCGCCACCCGCAGCCCGTCGAAGCTGGAGCTGGCGTACCTGTCGACCGCGGACGACCTGTGCCGGATGATGGCCGGCGGGTCCTTCCCCGCGGCCGGGCAGGCCCCGGAGCTGCACACCGGCCCGCGCGCGGGGGACGGGCTGATCCGGCTGGACACCTCCGGGCGGGTCGTCTACGCGAGCCCGAACGCGCTCTCGGCCTACCGGCGGCTCGGGGTGACCGGCGACGTGCTCGACGCCGAGTTGGCGCCGCTGACCCGCGGACTGGCGCGGGACCCGTTCGACGGGGACGAGATCGCCGCCCGGATCGACCGCGCGCTGGCCGGCGAGACGCCGCTGCGGATGGAGGTGGAGGCGCGGGGCGCCATCGTGCTGTTCCGCACCCTGCCGCTGTGCCCGGACGGCCAGCCGGCCGGCGCCCTGGTGCTGGTCGGCGACGTCACCGAGGTGCGGCAGCGCGACCGCGAGCTGCTGAGCAAGGACGCCACGATCCGCGAGATCCACCACCGGGTGAAGAACAACCTGCAGACCGTCGCGGCTCTGCTGCGGCTGCAGGCCCGGCGGGTCGAGGCACCCTCAGCGCGGACCGCGCTGGAGGAGTCCGTACGCCGGGTCAGCTCGATCGCGATGGTGCACGAGACGCTGGCCGTGTCGCTCGACGAGCGGGTCGACTTCGACGGGATCGTCGACCGGCTGCTCGGCATGCTCAGCGACGTGGCCGGCGCTGGCACCCGGGTGCAGTTGCGCCGCAGCGGAGCCTTCGGCGTGCTCGTCGCCGACGTGGCGACGCCGCTGGTGATGGTGCTGACCGAGGTGGTGCAGAACGCGGTCGAGCACGGCTTCCCGGGCTCGCTGACCGGGACGGTCACGGTGGCGGCCCGGCGTTCCAGCCGCCGGGTGGAGGTCACGGTCGACGACGACGGCGACGGCCTGCCGGCCGGCTTCTCGCTGGACACCAGCGACCGGCTCGGCCTGCAGATCGTCCGGACGCTCGTCCATTCCGAGCTGCGTGGCACCATCGACGTCCGACCTCGACGGTCCGGCCGGGGCACCGAGGTGGTCGCCGACGTCCCGCTCACCCGCCGGGGCTGATCCGGCACAGCGAGCGGCCCAGCGCGGCCTCGGCGCTGGGCCGCTCGCAAGCGCGCCGCCTATGCCAGCCGCGCCCTCGCCGCACGCGCCCCCCGGCGCTTGAGCGCTCGGCGCTCGTCCTCACCCATGCCGCCCCAGACACCCGCGTCCTGTCCGGACTCCAGGGCCCAGCTCAGACACTCGTCGGTCACCGGGCATCGGCGGCAGACGGCCTTCGCCTGCTCGATCTGCACGATCGCGGGTCCCGTGTTGCCGATCGGGAAGAACAGCTCCGGGTCCTCGTCACGGCAGAGCGCGCGGTGGCGCCAGTCCATTGCGTAACACTCCTCGCATCGCACGACGGTCGCGGTCCGTACCCGTGCCGTATGGGCCACGAACCATGCCCTTGCTTGTGAATCCTTTCACGAGTGGTACCGGTGTCAAGGCTGTCCTTCGTCACCGGGTCATTCCCGTGAGTGACGCCACCCTTGGTGAGGTGACCCGGCGTAGCCTGTCAGCCCAGCGGCGGCCGCACAATGCTCCCTTCGGGCGCATTTCTTGGGCTGGACCCGGCGAGGTCGATCACTGTAAGGGGTCAGACGACGACGCGGAGCACATCCGGGACGGCCTGGAAGCGTACCGACCTCCGCTCGCCGATCCAGTCCCCGTCGACCTGGAAGGCCATCGGCCGGTCGGCACGCACGGTGAAGTCGGCAAGGTCGTGAACCCTGAGCAACCGGCGGCTCCGCGGCGGTGACGATCCGAGCAGCGCCCGGCGCACGAATCTGAGCATCGTCAGCGTCCGCATCGACCGCGCGGCGAACAGGTCGAGCCCGGTGTCGAACGATGCCTCGGGGCTCGGTTGCACCGGCCGCTCGCCCAGGTAGGACCACGGCGCGGTGTTGGCGACCAGCGTGAAGTAGATCCCGCCGACCGGCTCCCGCCCGGGCCGCAGCAGGGTCAGCGCGGGGTGCCGTCGGTCGTACGAGAAGAAGAAATGGGCCACGGCGGTTCGTACGAAGCGCGCATGGGTGGGCTCCTCGCCGGCCCGCCGCCGCCGCTCGATCCGGCGCACCACCTCGGCGTCGAAGCCGAGCCCCGCGTTGAAGGTGAACCAGCGGTCCTCGGCCAGCCCGAGCCCGACCCGCCGCGTCCGGCCCGCTCGCAGCGCCTCCAGGATCCGGCCGGTCGCGTCGAACGGGTGCACCGGCAGCCCCAGCGTGCGGGC
>DASPYH010000120.1:0-2199 GCA_035636875.1 Mycobacteriales bacterium
GGACTTCCTGGACTGGATCTCGCGCTTCGTGCCGCACAACCGGGGCATGACCGACGCCCGCTGGCGGGCCTCGACCGAGGCCGGCGTCAGCGAGCTGCTGCGGACGGGAACCACAGCCGTCGCGGACGTCGCCGCCACCGCTGCCGCCATCGACGTGCTCGCCGGCTCCGGCCTCGCCGGGATCAGCTACGTCGAGGCGGTCGGCGCGGACGAGGCCGGCTGGCCGGACCGGCGGGCCAGGCTGCTGTCGTTTGTGGACAGATCATCGACCCGCCGGCTCGGCGTCAGCCCGCACACGCTGTACACGCTGGGCACCGGCGTGGTCCGCGACTGCGTGACGCTCGGGCGGCAGCGCCGGCTCCGGCTGCACCCGCATGCGGCCGAGTCCCCGTACGAGGTGGAGTACGTCGCCTCCGGCACCGGACCGTTCGCCCAGGCGAACCTGCGCTACGGCTTCGCGATGGAACTGCAGGCGGCCGGCGGCTCCGCCCGCTCCCCGGTGGCAGAGCTGGCCGAGCTCGGCGCGCTCGGCCCGGACGTGCACGTCGCGCACGGGGTGCACTGCGATGCGGCGGACAGGGCGTTGCTGCGTTCGCACCGGACCTCGGTCACCCTCTGCCCGCGCTCGAACGGGACGCTCGGCGTGGGTGAGGCGCCGGTGGCGGCGTACCGGGCCGAGGCCAGCCCGGTCGCCGTCGGGACGGACTCGCTCGCCTCCACGCCGTCGCTCGACCTGCTCGACGACCTCGCCGCGCTGCGCGCGACGGCGGTGCGCCAGGGCTCGTCGGCGGAGGGGCTGGACCGGTGGCTGGTGGAGGCGGCGACCGTCGGCGGCGCCGCGGCGATGGGTCTGGACGACGTCGGGGTCCTGCGTGCCGGCTCGCGCGCCGACCTGGCGGTCTTCGACGTCGACCCGGCGGCCGACCCGTACGCGGCGCTCGTCTCGGCCGCCGGTCGCTGCGTCGGTACGGTCCTGTGTGGACGGATCGTGCACGACCTGGTGCACTAGCGCACCTGCTGGCCGCCGCGGAACACAGCGCTCACGGCCCCACCGGGTCCGTGCTGGCGCCGAAGGCCAGATGAAGGGTGCGCGTCGATCAGGCCGGGCAGCAGCGTCGCCCCGACCAGATCGACCACCGCCGCCTCAGCCGGTGCCGCCCCTCCGGTCTGCACCGCGAGCACCCGCCCGTCCTCGACGAGCACCAGCGGCTGCTCGAGCAGCGAGGAGCTCACCCCGTCGAACAGATGTGCTGCGCGGATCGCCAGCAATGGGCCCCCCTCGATGCCTGTGTGCGGCGCTCAGCCGATGCCGCAGGTCGCGTCGACGTCCACCGGCGCGGACGTGGCCCGCTGTGTCGCGCTCGGGCGGGGAGCGGCGCGCGATCTGGCCGGCGAGGGCGTCGGGCGCGGCGTCGGTGCCGCCGCGACCGCCGGCGACTGTAGCGCCGCCCGCACCAGCGCGCGGATCCTCGCGTAGTTCGGGTTGGCGGTGACGATGACCGGCGGGACGAAGGCGACGCTGCGGATCGAGTGGCCGTCCCGTATCCGCTCGCCGAGGGTGACCAGGTCCGGCAGTTGGGAGCGGGGGATGTCGGTGGAGGCCAGCCGCTTCGTCGCCGAGGTCAGCTCCTGGAACCGGCGCAGCACGGTGACCGGGTCGGCCTGCCGGACCATGGCGCCGATGAGGCAGCGCTGCCGGAGCATCCGGTCGTAGTCGGTCGAGTCCCGGCGCGAGCGGGCGTACCAGAGCGCGGTGTAGCCGTTCATCCGCTGGGTGCCCGGCTGGATGTAGCCGATCGGGGGCACCCGGCTGCCGTCCGCGGTGAGCCCGCCGATCGGCAGCCGCTCGGTGACGGTCAGCGTCACCCCGCCGAGCGCGTCCACGAACCGCTGGAAGCCCTCGAGGTCGACCATCGCGTAGTAGTCGATGGGGATGCCCAGGATGTACGAGGCGACCTGCTTGACCGCCTCCGCCCCGCGGTCGTGCGCGCCGGCGAGCAGGCGCGGCCGTTCGGCGACCAGGTCGTAGACGCCGTTGAGCAGGTCGGGGAAGCCGTGCGGCCAGGCCTCCCGCAGCGGGCCCGGCGGCATCGGCACCCTCTGCAGGTTGCGCGGCAGGCTCAGCAGCAGCACCTCGCCGGTCTTCGTGTCGATGCTCGCCGCGACCACGCTGTCGGTCCGGGTCCCGGTGCGGTCCGG
>DASPYH010000121.1:0-6839 GCA_035636875.1 Mycobacteriales bacterium
GAGGTGGCGCAGCGCCGGGATCAGGTCGTTGACCACGGCGCTCGTCGCGGCGATGTGGATCGCGGACGGGAACTGGTCGTTGCTCGACAGCGGGTCGTTGACGTCATCGTTCGGGTGCACGGCCGCACCCTCCAGCCGCTGCGAGGCGAGCGTCGCGATCACCTCGTTCGCGTTCATGTTGCTGGACGTGCCGGAGCCGGTCTGGAAGACGTCGATGGGGAACTCGGCGTCCCAGTCGCCGCGGGCGACCTCGGCGGCCGCGGTGGCGATCGCCTCCGCCCTGTCCTCGTCCAGCAGCCCGCGCTCGGCCCGAACCCGCGCGCCGAACCCCTTGATCAGGGCCAGGCCGCGAATCAGCTCGCGCTCGACCGGCTGCCCGGAGATCGGGAAGTTCTGCACGGCACGCTGGGTCTGCGCCCGCCACTTCGCCCGGACCGGAACCCGTACGTCTCCCATCGAGTCGTGCTCGACCCGGAAGTCCTGACCCTGCTGGCTCATCGCTGCGGCTCCCTCGACGCGACTGCCGCCGATCTTAGGCACCCTCTCCGACAGTGCCGGCGTGAGACCCGCCACCCGCTCGGCCTGCGGGCGCTTCGGCCGACCGCTGCTCCGGGTTGTCGTAGGGGCGCCGTACGGTCGACCGCGTGGAGATGGAGCCGGGCAGGAAGCCGCGCCGGGAGCTGCCGCGCCCGCCGCCGGCCCGTCGCGCCCTCCGGCCCGGCCTTCGCCGCCCGCCCGCGCGCCCGGGCGGGGTGCGCTGGCCCTTCCCAGAGGAGTCGCCGTGACCAGCACCGCCGGGACCGCCACCGCCATGCCCCCCGCCGAGGGCGCCGCCATCCCCTACCTGGCCGTCCCGATCGGTGCCGGCCGCCGCGCGCTCGAGTGGTACGTGCGGGTGCTCGGGGCCGAGCAGGCCGGTGAGCCGGTCGTCATGCCGGACGGGCGGATCGGCCATGCCGAGCTCCGTGTCTCGGGCGGCCGGCTGTTCCTCTCCGAGGCGCACCCGGAGATCGGCGTCGTCGCGCCCGAGCCGGAGCGGACCTCGGTCAGCCTCGTGCTGACCGTGCCGGACGTCGCAAGCACGGTCGCCAAGGCCGGGTACGAGGGGGCCCGCATCACCCGGCCGCTCTACGACGACTACGGCTCCCGCAACGCGGTCATGGTCGACCCGTTCGGCCACCGCTGGTTCCTGCAGACCCCGCTGTCCTCGCTGCCGATGGCGTACGGGCCCGGCGACATCGGCTACGTCTCGCTGTTCGTCCCGGACGTGGAGCGGGCGGTCGCGTTCTACGCCGCGGTGCTCGGCTGGACCTACGCTCCGGGATCGGGCCCGCAGGGACGGCAGGTCCGCGACACCCTGCCCGCGCAGGGTCTGTGGGGCGGCCAGCGACGCAGCACGGCGTTCTGCAGCTTCGCGGTGCGGGACGTCGCCGAGGCGGCGCAGCGGGTCCGAGCGGCCGGCGGCCAGGCGAGCGAGCCGGAGGACCGGCCGCACGGGCCTACCTCCGACTGCGTGGACGACCAGGGCGTGCCGTTCTCGCTCTACCAGACGGCCGGCGGCGGCAGCCGGCCGCCGGCGAACGGTGCGCGTCCCGGCGACCTGTCCTACGTCACCCTCGAGGTGGTCGACTCCGCCAGGGCCCGCGCGTTCCTCGGCGCCGTGCTCGGCTGGACCTTCACCGGCGGCCAGATCGAGGACGGCTGGGGCGTCGAGCGCATCGTGCCGATGACCGGGTTGAGCGGCGGCCACGCCGAGGCGACCGGCGTGCCGATGTGGCGGGTGGACGACGTCGCCGCGGCGGTGGAGCGGGTCAGGGCGGCGGGCGGCACCGCGACCGACCCGCAGCGCAAGCCCTACGGCACCACCGTGGACTGCACGGACGACCAGGGCACCCGCTTCTACCTCCTCGGCTCCTGACCCGGCCGGATCAGCCGGCCGCGCCGGCCTGACCGTCACTCGCGGGGCAGGGCGCCCGGGCGGTCGAAGTTGATGGCGGAGTACGCGCGCAGCTTGGTCAGCGAGTGCCAGCTCTCGACGAGGCGGATGGTGCCGCTCTTGCCGCGCATCACGATCGACTGGGTCTGGGCGCCGCCGGCCCGGTAGCGCACGCCGCGCATCAACTCTCCGTCAGTGACTCCGGTCGCCGCGAAGTAGACGTTGTCGGTGGACACGAGGTCGTGGGTGTCGAGCACGCGGTCGAGGTCGTGCCCCGCGTCGAGCGCCCTGCGCCGCTCCGCCTCGTCCCGCGGCCACAGCCTCGCCTGCAGCACCCCGCCCATGCAGATCAGGGCGCACGCGGCGATGATGCCCTCCGGCGTGCCGCCGATGCCGAGCAGCAGGTCGACGCCGGTCCCGTCGCGCGCGGCCATGATCGCTCCGGCGACGTCGCCGTCCCCGATGAACTTGATCCGCGCGCCGGCCTCCCGCACCTGCCGGACGAGGTCCTCGTGCCGGGGCCGGTCCAGGATGCAGACGGTGACGTCCTCGACCGAGGCGCCTTTCGCCTTTGCCACCCGGGCGATGTTCTCCGCCGCTGGCGCCGTGATGTCGACGACATCGGCCGCCTCCGCGCCGGTGGCCAGCTTCTCCATGTAGAACACGGCGGACGGGTCGTACATCGTGCCCCGCTCGGAGACCGCAAGCACCGTGATCGCGTTCGGCATGCCCTTGGCCATCAGCGTGGTGCCGTCGACCGGGTCGACGGCCACGTCGCACTCAGGTCCCAGCCCGTCGCCGACCTCCTCGCCGTTGTAGAGCATCGGCGCCTCGTCCTTCTCGCCCTCGCCGATCACCACGACGCCGCGCATGGACACGGTGCCGATCAGCGCGCGCATGGCGTCGACCGCAGCCTTGTCGCCGCCGTTCTTGTCGCCGCGTCCGACCCAGCGACCGGCGGCCATCGCGGCCGCCTCGGTGACCCGGACCAGTTCGAGCGCCAGGTTGCGGTCGGGTGCCTCCCGGCGGACGGCCAACTCGGGCGGGACGTCGGTCATCGCTTCCTCCGGATGTCCTCGGGTTCGTCGGCGATCCTCCCAGACGACGGGGCCTACCCCTCGGGAGCGAACCGGATCGGCGACAATGGAGCGGTGAGCACGGGTACGAGCACGACTGCGCCGCCCGCCCGCAGGCGGTCGCCGGGGCGGTCGCTGCCCGGCCTGCTCTGGTCGCTGCTGCCGCTGCTCGCCATCGTGCTGCTGGTGGCGCTGTGGCAGCAGGGCCGACCACAGACCGTCGCCACCGTCGACACTGCCGGCGACATCGCGTACGCGCGGCGCATCTCCTCGATCGCGTTGCCTGCCCCCGCCGGGCTACCGGGCGGATGGCGGGCGACCAGTTCGCGCGTCGACGCCCCGCTCGGGGAGACCGCACCCGGCCCGGTGACCTTGGACATCGGCTACCTGACGCTGGCGGGACGGTTCGCCCGGGTCGTGGTGAGCACCGAGCCGGTCGAGGTCGTGCTGATGGAGCAGGTGCAGAGCGCGAGTCGGGACGGCAGCGCGGCGGTCGGCCGGGCGACCTGGGACCGCTACCGGACCCAGCGGGGAGAGGAGGCGCTGGTGAGCCGGGTCAGCCGGGCGACCGTCGTGGTCACCGGCGACGCCTCGGCCGCCGACCTCACCCTGCTCGCCGCCGCCGTCGGGCCGGCCGGATAGACCCGTTCACCTGCTGCGCCCTCGGCCCGGCGTCGCTGTGCTTGCCGGCGCCCTAGGCCCCGGGAGACCGGTGCGCCTGCCGGCCGGGCGTCGCTGTGCTTGGCGGGCCGCGGGCCGCCGGGGGAGATCGGTGCGCCTGCCGGCCGGGCGTCGCTGTGCTCGCCGCCGTGGTCGGCCCCCGCGCAGGTCCGGGGGCCGAGGGTCAGGCGTCGTCGGCCGGGGCGGGCCCGGGCCGGGCCGCCTCGAGCCGGCAGCGGGCGCCCTCCAGCCATTCAGCGCAGACGTCGGCGAGCTTCTCCCCGCGCTCCCACAGCGCGAGCGACTCCTCCAGGCTGAGCCCGCCGGTCTCCAGCCGGCGTACCACCTCGGCGAGTTCCTCGCGCGCCCGCTCGTAGCCCACCGACTCCTCCGTCACCCGGGCGACGCTACCGGCGGCCCGGCGCGGACCGGAGCGCGGCCCGCGGGAAGGGTGCCAGCGAGCGGCCTGGCGCGGACCGGAGCGCAGCCCGCGGGAGGGTTCCGGCGAGCGGCGCTCAGCGCTCGGTGACCACGACGCCAAGCTCGCCGCCGGCAAGCCGGACCCGCAGCCGATCGCCCATGTCGGTCTCGGCGGGATCGCGTACGACCGCGCCGTCCGGCCGCTGCACGACCGCGTACCCGCGCTCCAGCGTCGCGGCAGGACTCAACGCCGCCACCCGTGCCCGCGAGTGCGCCAGGTCCGCCGCCGCGGCGTCCAGCCGGGAGACGATGCAGCGTCGTGCCCGGTCCCGCAGCTCGGCCACCGCCTCCGCCGACCGTCCCCACTGGACGGTCACGGTGCGGCGGCCGGTCCGCCGCAGCGCGTCCAGCTCCACGGCTGCGCGCTCCACCCGGGCCGTGAGCACCCGCCGGCCCCGCTGCCGCAGCGCATCCACCCGGGACTGCTCCTCGACCACGTCCGGGACCACCCGCTTCCCGGCGTCCGTCGGGGTGGAGCAGCGCACGTCAGCGACCAGATCGAGCAGTGGCGAGTCCGGCTCGTGCCCGATGGCGCTGACGACCGGCGTGCGCAGCGCGGCGACCGCCCGCAGCAGCGCCTCGTCGCTGAACGGCAGCAGGTCCTCCACCGAGCCGCCACCCCTCGCGATCACGATCACGTCCACCACCGGGTCGTGCTCGAGCCGGTGCAGCGCATCCACGATCGCCGGCACCGCGGTGGGCCCCTGGACCGGCACCGCCTCGACCCGGAACAGCACCGCCGGCCAGCGTCGCCGCGCGTTCTCCAGCACGTCCCGCTCCGCGGCGCTGGCGCGACCGGTCACGAGCCCGACCTTCTGCGGCAGGAACGGCAGCGACCGCTTGCGCTCCGGCGCGAACAGGCCCTCGGCGTGCAGGAGGCGCCTGAGCCGCTCCAGCCGGGCCAGCAGCTCGCCGACACCGACCGGCCGCACCTCGGTCGCGCGCAGCGAGAGCTGGCCACGCCCCACGTAGTAGTCCGGCCGGGCGCGGACCACGACCCGCACGCCATCGGCCAGCGGGACGCCGTCGAGCACCTCCCGCCGGCAAGTCACCTTGATCGACACGTCCGCGGCCGGGTCACGGAGGGTGAGGAAGGCGGTGGCCGCCCCCGAGCGCCGGTCCAGCTGGGTGACCTGCCCCTCCACCCACACCTCGCCGAGCCTGGCCACCCACTCGGCGATCTTCATCGCCACCGTACGAACCGGCCACGGCGCCTCGGCGGAGGTCGGGTTCGACACCGGTCCTGCGCTCAGCGCGACCGCACCGCGGTCAGCCTGTTCTCCAGCATCGTCAGGTACGGCGCCCGGGCGGCGTTGCGCCGCTCGTACGCGACCAGCTGCTCGAGCTGCTCCTCGCTCAGCTTGCGCAGCCGGCCGCGAAGCTGCGGGATGGACAGCTCGTCGTACCCGGCCAGCGGCGCGGCGGCGGCCAGGTAGCCGTCGTACGCGTCCGGATCCGTCGCATCCACGTCGGGCTCGACCGCACCGGCCTCGGCTGCGGCCTCCACCGCCACCGCGGTCTCGATCGCCGCCTCGGCGACCTCGGCGACCTCGGTGACATCCGCCGCCTCGGCGGCCTCAGCGGCCTCAGCGGCCGCAGCCGCCTCCGCAACCTCGAGGGCCTCGATCGCCTCGAGGCGCTCGACAGCGTCGTCCGGCGGGCCCGCGTCGGACTGTCGCGGCCGCCCGCCGCCCGCGCCCGCCTCACCGGGGGACTCCGCCCGGTCGACGAGCTCCTCCTCGACCCGCTCCCGGTCGGCGAGCTCGGCATCGGCCAGCGTGTCCAGCACCTCCTCGCCGGTCCCGAGAACTCCGACCGCGTCCTCGTCCAGCAGCTGGTCGGCCCGGTCGGCTGCGGCATCGAAGGCCGAGACCGGGCGCACCCCGTTCGGACCGCCGCCGAAGTCGGCCGGCTCGTCGTCGAAGCGTGCCCACGGCGGCGGCCCCTCGCCGGGCGGCCGCAGCTGGCCGAGCAGCTGGTCACCCCGCGCGACCAGCTCCGCGTACCGCTGCTGCGCCTTGAGCGAGAGCTGCAGCGCCGTGCTCACCGCGAGCACGGGCAGGCCGACGACCTGCTTCGGCAGCTTCCGCGCGGAGTCGATGGCGACGGCGGCGAGGCCGGCGACGGCGCGTAGCGGCATCGGGATCGGCGTGCTCATGCTCACAGCCTGCCGCACGCCGGCGCCGCTCGCTCGCGGTACCCCGCCCGGACGCCCCACGTACGATCGGGGCATGGCTCCGGACGTTCCCCGCAAGGTCCTGCTGGCCAAGCCCCGTGGCTACTGCGCGGGAGTGGACCGGGCCGTCGAGACGGTCGAGCGGGTGCTGGAGGCCCTCGGCCCTCCGGTGTACGTGCGGAAGCAGATCGTGCACAACCTCCACGTCGTGCGCGCGCTCGAGGCGAGGGGCGCGATCTTCGTCGAGGAGACCGACGAGGTGCCCGAGGGCGCGACCGTCGTGTTCTCCGCCCACGGGGTGGCGCCGGTCGTGCACCAGGAGGCCGCCCGTCGCGGCCTGCGGACGGTCGACGCGACCTGCCCGCTGGTCACCAAGGTGCACAACGAGGCCCGCCGGTTCGCCAGGGAGGACTACGACATCCTGCTCATCGGTCACCACGGGCACGAGGAGGTCGTCGGCACCGCCGTTGAGGCGCCGGAGCACGTGCACCTCGTCGACGGCCCGCGGGAC
>DASPYH010000122.1:0-10035 GCA_035636875.1 Mycobacteriales bacterium
GTGCCGGAGGACGTGGTGTCCCGGCTGCGGGAGAAGGCGGAGCTGCGCCAGCTCGGCGCCTGGGAGCGGCTGGGCGGGCGCGAGGGAGGCGAGGGCTACACGGAGCCGCCGACCGTGTCGTTCCGGCGGCTGCGGCGGGCGATGATCGACGCCGAGCGGGAGGTCTTCATCACCATGCGCGACTCCGGCCGGATCGACGACGAGGTGCTGCGCCGGGTGCAGCGGGAGCTTGACCTGGAGGAATCTATCCTCGACCGTGACTGAGCCGCCGGACCGGGACGATCCGACCGATGCCCGGTCACCGGACACCACTAGGATCTCCTCCGGCGGGGACCCCCGACGCTGCCGAACGGAGAGCGCGCATGGCGGACGAGCGTCCGGCGCCGGCCGGAATCGACACGAGCACGCCGAACGTGGCGCGCATGTGGGACTACCAGCTCGGCGGGAAGGACAACTTCGCCGCCGACCGGCAGGCGGCCGAGGCAGTGAACGAGGCGTTGCGGGAGGCGGGGGCTCCGAGCGGGCGGGACGCGGCGCGGGAGAACCGTGCGTTCATCGGCCGGGCGGTGCGGTTCCTCGCCCAGGAGGCGGGCATCCGGCAGTTCCTCGACCTGGGCTCCGGCCTGCCGAGCATGGGCAACGTCCACGAGATCGCCCAGCAGGTCGCCCCGGACGCCCGGGTGGCCTACGTCGACTACGACCCGGTCGTCCTCGTCCACGCCCGCGCGCTGCTCGCCGACACCGACCGGGTGACGGTCGTCCAGGGCGACCTGCGAGAGCCGGAAGGCATCCTGGACCATCCCGACGTCCGCAAGCTCCTCGACTTCGACCAGCCGGTCGCCGTGCTGCTCATCGCCGCCCTCCACCTCCTCAAGGACGACGAGGACCCGGTCGGGATCGTGGCCCGGATCCGGGACGCCCTGGCGCCCGGCAGCTACCTCGCCCTGACCCACGCCACCCGGGAAGAGCATCGGGAGGGTGCCGCCGTGCTGGCGACGCAGTTCCAGCGGCTGCGGGTGACCACCCCGATCATTCCGCGCACCCGCACGGAGATCGCCCGGTTCTTCGACGGGTTCGAGCTCGCCGAGCCCGGGCTCGTGTTCCCCTCCCAGTGGCGTCCCGACCCACCCGCGGCGAGCACCGACCAGGGATCCGCCTGGATGCTCGCCGGGGTCGGCCGGAAACCCTAGCCGGACGCGCCGGCGGGGGCTGACACTCCCGCGCGCAGTGGTGCCCCGACGGGCCCACGGCTCGGCGCGGCATCCGGCCGGCGTTCGCCGGGGGCGAACGAGGGTGGGAAGACGGGGACCGGTCCCGGTGCTTGACTTGGACACCATGACCGCCCCCGCGCCAGCCGAGAACGCCCGGGTCGCCCGCCCGGCGATCCTGACCGTGGACGACGACCCGAGCGTGTCCAGAGCCGTCGCCCGGGACCTGCGCCGCCAGTACGGCGAGCGGTACCGGATCGTCCGCGCCGAGTCCGCCGGGCAGGCCCTCGACGCGCTGAAGGAGATCAAGCTGCGCGGCGAGGAGGTGGCCGCGCTGCTGGCTGACTACCGGATGCCGCAGATGGACGGGGTGGAGTTCCTCGAACAGGCGTTGGACCTGTTCCCGCTCGCCCGCCGGGTGCTGCTCACCGCGTACGCGGACACCGACGCGGCCATCCGGGCGATCAACGACGTCGACGTCGACCACTACCTGCTCAAGCCGTGGGACCCGCCCGAGGAGAAGCTCTACCCGGTCCTCGACGGGCTGCTGGAGCTGTGGGCGTCCGTGGACCACCGGCAGGACCGGTGGATCCGGGTCGTCGGGCACCGCTGGTCGGCCCGGTCGTACGAGGTGCGCGACTTCCTGGCCCGCAACTCGGTGCCCTACCGCTGGCACCTGGCCGAGGACCCCGAGGGTGCGCGGCTGCTGGCCGCGGCCGGCGAGGACGGCAGCCGGCTGCCGGTGGTGGTCGCCCCGGACGGCGAGGCGCTGGTCGAGCCCACCGACGCCGACCTGGCCGCCAAGGTCGGGCTGAACACCGCCCCGTCGACCGACTTCTACGACCTGGTCGTGGTCGGCGGCGGCCCGGCCGGGCTGGGTGCCGCCGTGTACGGCGGCTCGGAAGGGCTTCGCACGGTGCTGGTGGAGCGCATCGCCACCGGCGGGCAGGCCGGGCAGAGCAGCCGGATCGAGAACTACCTCGGCTTCCCGGACGGGGTGTCCGGCTCGCAGCTGACCGACCGGGCCCGCCGGCAGGCGCTGAAGTTCGACGTGGAGCTGCTGACCGCGCGGGACGTGACCGGGCTGGAGCAGCGTGGGTCCGCGCGGGTGGTGCACTTCGCCGACGGCGCCGAGCTGGCCGCGCACACGGTGATCCTCGCCACCGGCGTCTCCTACCGGATGCTCGACGCGCCCGGGCTGGCCGACCTGTCCGGCCGCGGGGTGTACTACGGCGCCGCGACCACCGAGGGACCCAACTGCGCCGGCAAGGACGTCTACATCGTCGGCGGCGCGAACTCCGCCGGCCAGGCGGCGATGTACTTCTCCCGGCACGCCCGGAAGGTCGTGCTGGTGGTGCGGGCCGACTCGCTCGAGCGGTCGATGTCGCGCTACCTGATCGACCAGCTCGCTGGGCAGCACAACATCGAGGTCCGCACCTGCACGCAGATCGTCGGCGGCAGCGGAGACGACCACCTGGAGACACTGACCCTGCGCAGCACCGTCGACGGGAGCACGGAGACGGTCAAGGCGTCCTGGCTGTTCGTCTTCATCGGCGGCGCGCCGCGCACCGACTGGCTCGACGGGGTGTTGACCCGCGACCACCGCGGCTTCGTGATCGCGGGCCCCGACCTCGTCATCGACGGAAAGCGGCCGCCCGGCTGGGACCTCGACCGCGACCCGTATCACCTGGAGACCAGCGTGCCGGGCGTCTTCGTGGCCGGCGACGTGCGGGCGGAGTCGGTCAAGCGGGTCGCCTCGGCCGTCGGCGAGGGCGCGATGGCGGTCACCCTGGTCCACCGTTACCTGGAGAAACTGTGAGCGCCGTCCGGCTGCTCACCCGCGAGCGAATGGCGGCCTCCGGCCGCCGGGAGCGGGGGACATCGTGACCGACACCGACCGCGTCGGCGCCGACGAGCTGCGCACGCTGTTCCTCTTCGAGCGGCTGGACGACGACCAGCTGGCCTGGCTGGTCGAGCACGGCCGGATCGAGACCGCCGCCATGGGTGCGACCATCGTCTCGGAGGGCGAGCCCGCCACCTGCTTCTACGTCCTTCTGGACGGGACGGTCCTGCTGTCCCGCAACGTCCGCGGCGAGCAGGTGGACATCAACCGCACCGACTACCGCGGGTCCTACTTCGGCGCGACGCAGGCGTACGTGGACCGCAGGCAGGCCGACCAGGTGTACGCGGCGTCGGTGCACGCCGTCACCGACGTACGGACTTTGCAGCTGCCGGCCGACGAGTTCGGCCAGGTGCTGCGGGACTGGTTCCCGATGGCGATGCACCTGCTGGAGGGCCTGTTCTTCGGGATGACCGCGACCCAGCGGATCATCGGGCAGCGGGAGCGGCTGCTCGCGCTCGGCTCGCTGTCCGCGGGCCTGACGCACGAGCTGAACAACCCCGCCGCGGCGGCGGTCCGCGCGACCGCGGCGCTGCGCGAGCGGGTCGCCGGGATGCGGCAGAAGCTGGCCATGCTCGCCAGTGGCTCGATCGACCCCCGGACACTGCCCGACCTGGTCAAGCTGCAGGAGGCCGCGGTGGAGCGGGTCGCCAAGGCGCCGACCCTCAGCCCGATGGAGGCCAGCGACCGCGAGGACGAGATGGGCGACTGGCTGGAGGAGCACGGCGTGGCCGGCGGCTGGGACCTCGCGCCCACGCTCGTCGGCGGTGGGCTGGACGTGGCATGGCTGGAGAAGGCGGTCGGCATGTGCCCGGCGTCGGCCACCGAGCCCGCGATCCGGTGGCTGGCGTACACGGTGGAGACCGAGTCGCTGATGAACGAGATCGAGGACGCGACCACCCGGGTGTCCACGCTGGTCGGCGCCGCCAAGCAGTACTCGCAGATGGACCGCGCGCCGTTCCAGGTCGTCGACGTCCACGACCTGCTCGACTCCACCCTGATCATGCTCGTCGGCAAGCTCGGCGACCGGGTGCGGGTGGTCAAGGACTACGACCGGACGCTGCCGCCCGTCGCGGCGTACGCCGCCGAGCTGAACCAGGTCTGGACCAACCTGATCGACAACGCGGTCGCGGCGATGGACGGCGAGGGCACCCTCACCGTGCGCACGGCACGCGAGGGGGACCGGGCGCTGGTCGAGATCGCGGACACCGGTGTCGGGATCCCGCCCCAGGCGAAGGGCCGGATCTTCGAGCCGTTCTTCACCACCAAGCCGGTCGGCCAGGGTACCGGGCTCGGCCTGGACATCTCGTGGCGGATCGTGGTCAACAAGCACCACGGCGACATCCGGGTGAAGTCCGTGCCGGGCGACACCCGCTTCCAGGTCCGCCTTCCGCTGGAGGCTCCGGCGGACGCCCCGGCGGCGCTGGCCGAGGGGGTCGACGACTGACCGCCTTGTCGACAGGTCGTCGTGTCGAGCGCTGCCCCGCTCGTGCCGCCGGAGGCCCGCCCTCAGCCACGATGACCAGCCGGTGCGGAGGAATGGGCCGCGCACCGCGGGGTAGGCAGCCGGCATGGGTATCGACGACAAGGTTGACAACGCCAAGGACCGCGTGACCGGCCGGGCCAAGGAGACGGCCGGCGCCGCGACCGACAACGAGCGACTCCGGGACGAGGGCCGCGGCCAGCAGACCGAGGCCGACATCAAGGACGCGGGCGAGAACGTCAAGGACGCCGCCCGCAAGGCGGGCGGCGCCTTCAGTCGCTGAGCTTTGATTCCGCGAAGGGGGACCGGTGCGAACCGGTCCCCCTTTCGCGCTGCGTTCAGGCCGGCGCGGGGTGGGTAACACCGGAGGCGGAGGTGGGAGCGATGCCGGCACGCGAGGAGCTGCCGTCGACGGTGCAGCGCTCGCCGAAGAAGGCGCAGGACACCTGGTCGCAGACCCACGACTCGGCCGTGGACAGCTACGGCGAGGGGGAGCGGGCGCACCGCACCGCCTTCGCTTCGCTCAAGCACTCGTTCGAGAAGGTCGGCGACCACTGGGAGCCGAAGGAGCGCAAGGGCCCGTCGGACGCGCAGGCCGCGCGGTCGGCACCCCGGTCGCGCACGCCGCGCCCGACCGCCGGCGGTGTCGACGCGAACGCGTCCAAAGCCCACCTGATGGACGTTGCCAGGCGCTTGGACGTGCAGGGCCGGTCCCGGATGACCAAGCAGGAGCTGGTGACGGCGATCGGCAGGGCGAACACCCGGCAGACGAAGCGCTCCCGAGCGAAGGACGGGTGAGACGGCCGCGATACCGACGCGGACAGTGATCAAGGTTCCCTTGGCGTCTCGTTTGGACAGTCATGCGGCTGGGGAGTGAAGTGGCATGCAATTCATCCTGTGGCTCATCGCTGTGGTGCTGGTCGTCGCCGGCATCGTCAACATCGTGCGCGGCTCGCTACTGTTCGGAATCGTGCTGATCGTGGTCGGGCTGCTCGTCGGCCCGGGCGGGGTCAGCATCTTCACCTGACCTGGCGTGCCCGGCTGACCGACCGAGCCGGACGGTCCAGGCCGGCCCGTCCGGCTCGGCGGGCTGCATCAGCGCGGTGACAGCGGGTGCTGCCCGCCGCCTTCGCACCCTCCGCACCCTCCGCACCCCTCTATTGGCCCCTCGCCAGCGCATTCCGATTCGGCCGCGGTTCGGGCGACTCGCCGGTAGCATTGCTCGATGCGCCCGGGCCTCCGGACGCGGAGCGGTTGGGGACGGCTGGTGCGCTGGCGAGATCTCGTGGCGATCGGCGCCTCGGCCGCAGGCGTGCAGGCCGCGAGGGCGGTGTTGGCCACCCTTGCCGCCCACCTGCCCGCGACCGTGCTCGTCGGGCCGCACCTTCCGCCCCGCGCTCTCACCGCGCTGCCCCTGATCCCCGCCGGTCGGGTGCAGGACCGGACCGACGCGCCGAGTCCGCGGGCGTCACCGCCGTGACCCGCCGTGGCGAAGCGCCGGCGCAGATCGATCCCGACCTCGAGGCGGTGCTCGAGTTCCTCCGGGACAGCCGCGGCTTCGACTTCGGCGGCTACAAGCGCTCCAGCCTGACCCGCCGGGTGCGGCGGCGGATGAGCGAGGTCGGGATCGACACCTTCGGCGAGTACCTCGACTTCCTCCACATGCACCAGGAGGAGTACACCCCGCTGTTCAACACGATCCTGATCAACGTCACCGCCTTCCTGCGCGACTCGGACGCCTGGACCCACCTGCGTACCGAGGTGCTGCCGGCGGTGGTCGCCGCGCGGCGGCCGAGCGAGCAGGTCCGGGTCTGGAGCGCGGGCTGCGCCTCGGGCGAGGAGGCGTACAGCATCGCGATGGTGCTGGCCGAGATCCTCGGTGTCGAACAGGCCCGGGAGCGCCTGAAGATCTACGCGACCGACGTCGACGAGGAGGCGCTCGGCCAGGCGCGGCTGGCCACCTACACCGACCGCGAGGTCGCCGCGGTGCCCGCGGACCTGCGGGAGAAGTACTTCGAGCGGCACGGCAGCCGGCAGGTTTTCCACCGCGAGCTGCGCCGCTCGGTCATCTTCGGCCGCAACGACCTCGTGCGGGACGCCCCGATCTCCCGGGTCGACCTGCTGCTGTGCCGCAACACGCTGATGTACTTCACCGCCGAGACGCAGGCCCGAATCCTCGGCGGCTTCCACTTCGCGCTCGCCGACACGGGTGCGCTGTTCCTCGGCAGGGCCGAGATGCTGCTCAGCCACCGCCACCTGTTCGAACCCGTCGACCTCGAGCGCCGCTTCTTCCGCAAGATCCCCCGCGGCGTCCGGGCCGCCGCGCTGCCGGCCGGGGATGCCGGGGCCGGCCGGACGACCGCCCCGGCGACGGAGATCGACCGGCTGCGCGCCGAGGCGGTGGCGGCGAACCCGATCGCGACCTTGGTGATCACCCCCGCCGGCCAGCTCGTGCTGGCGAACCAGCGCGCCGAGACCATGTTCGGGCTCACCACCCGCGACGTCGGGCGGCCGCTCGGGGACCTGGACGTCGCGTACCGCCCGGTGGACCTGCGGGCGGCGTTGGAGCAGGCCCAGCGGGAGCGGCGCTCGGTGTGGCTGCGGGAGGTGGAGTGGATCCGCTCGCCCGGCGAGTCCAACTGGCTAGACGTGCAGGTGGTGCCGCTGGTCGGCGACGCTGACGCCTCCCTCGGCTGCGTCGTCTACGTCACCGACGTCAGCCGGTACCGGAAGCTGCAGGCCGAGCTCGAGTACACCAACCGGCAGCTGGAGACCGCGTACGAGGAGCTCCAGTCGACGGTCGAGGAGCTGGAGACCACCAACGAGGAACTGCACTCCACCAACGAAGAGCTCGCGACGATGAACGCGGAGCTCAGCTCGACCAACGACGAGCTGCAGACGACCAACCACGAGCTGCAGACCCGAAGCGGCGAGCTCGACCAGGCCAGCGGGTTCCTGGAGTCGATCCTGGGCAGCGTGCGCAGCACCGTCATCGTGCTCGACCGGGACGTCGTGGTCCAGGTGTGGAACCAGCGCGCGGAGGACCTGTGGGGCCTGCGGGCGCGGGAGACCGTCGGCCAGCACCTGCTCAACCTCGACATCGGGCTGCCCGCGGAGCGGGTGCGGCCGCTGGTCCGGGCGGCGCTCGCCGGGACCGGGAAGCAGGACGTCCTGCCGGCGGTGGACCAGCGCGGCCGGACGATCGAGCTGAAGGTGACCTGCAGCCCCCTGCTGCTGAACCGGGACGAGGTGCGAGGCGTCATCATGGTCCTCGACGAGGTCGACGGCGCCCCGGCTGGGGACCAGCACCCGATCGGCTGACCGGGCCGGCCGGAAGTGGCGACGGTCCGTAGTCCTTCTTCTGCTGCCGTGGTTTGGGCGAGCAGAAGCACGGGAAGCGTTGTGCACGAGGTGCTTGAGGCGCAGGCATCCACCCCATGAGCCCCTCCGGGCCGCCCCGCGGTCGCGGGATGTACCCGGACCCCTGGAGGTGTATGCGTGCGCATCCTCGGCGTGAACGCGGTTTACCACGACCCCGCTGCCGCGCTCGTCGTGGACGGTGAGGTCGTCGCCGCGGCCGAGGAGGAGCGGTTCAGCCGGCGCAAGCACGGCAAGCGTCCGGTGCCGTTCGCCGCCTGGGAACTGCCCGAGCGGGCGGCGGCGTGGTGCCTGCGGTACGCGGGGCTCACCGCCGCCGACATCGACGCGGTGACCTACTCGTACGACCCCGCACTGGTCCGGCCCCCGGACGAGCTGGGCTTGCCAGACCCGTGGGACCACCTGCGGACGCTGTACGCGCAGCGCGCGCCGCAGTTCCTCGCCGCCGCCCTGCCAGGGCTGGACCCGGACGCGGTCCGTTACGTACCGCACCACGTCGCACACGCCGCGTCGGCTGGGCTGGCGGCCCCGCACCCGGAGTCGTCCGTGCTGGTGCTGGACGGCCGCGGCGAGGCGGTGTCGCACCTCGCCGGCCGGTACGACTCGGACGGGACGCTGAGCGTCCTCGCGAGCCAGTCGCTGCCGCACTCGCTCGGCCTGCTGTACGAGGAGGTCACCGAGCACCTCGGCTTCCTTCGCTCGTCGGACGAGTACAAGGTGATGGCGCTGGCGTCCTACGGGGTGCCGCGGCACCTCCCGCTGCTGCGCGAGGCGGTGCGGGCCACCGGCGACGGCGGCTTCGTCACCGAGCCGGTCGCCTGGGACGCGCTGGCCAAGCGCCGGCCTCCGGGCACCGACCCCGGCACTTCGGGCCAGGAGTGGTCGGCCGAGCATGCCGACCTCGCCGCCAGCGTCCAGGTGCGGCTGGAGGAGGTGCTGCTCGACCTGGCCCGCTGGCTGCACGCGGCGACCGGTGACGCCGTCCTGACGATGGCCGGCGGGGTCGCGCTGAACTGCGTCGCGAACTCCCGGCTGGCCGCCGAGGGGCCGTTCTCCTCGATCTGGGTGCAGCCGGCCGCCGGCGACGCCGGCACCGCCCTGGGCGGGGCGCTGCACGTGGCCGCGGCCGAGGGAGAGCGGGCCGCGCCGATGCTGGGCGCCGATCTCGGCCGCGGCTGGACCGACGCCGAGCTGGGGGCCTGGCTGGACACGGCGCGCTGGCCGTACGAGCGGCCGGCGGACCTCGCCGGGACCGTCGCTGACGTGCTGGCCGCCGACGGGGTGGTGGCCTGGTTCCAGGGACGCGGCGAGTACGGCCCCCGCGCGCTGGGCCACCGCTCGCTGCTGGCCGACCCGGGCCGGCGGGAGACGCTGACCCGGCTGAACAGCGTCAAGGGGCGCGAGCAGTTCCGCCCGGTGGCGCCGATCGTGCGGCTGGACCGGGCCGCGGCCGTGTTCGAGGGGCCGCTACCGAGTGAGTACATGCTCTTCGTGCACCGGGTCCGTCCGGAGTGGACGGACCGGATCCCGGCGGTGGTGCACGTGGACGGCACCGCCCGGGCCCAGACGGTCGACCCGGTCGCGGAGCCGCTGCTGGCCGACCTGCTGGCCGCGTTCGAGCGGCGGACCGGCCTGCCGTGCCTGGTGAACACGAGCCTCAACACGGCGGGTCGGCCGATGGCCGACGACCCGCGCGACGCGCTGGAGCTGTTCGGATCGGCTCCGGTGGACGTACTCGTGCTCGGGCCGTTCCTGGTCCGCCGGCCGGTGGCGGGGGGCCGCCCGTGACGCCCGTCGCGTACTCGGTCGTGATCCCGACGGTGGGCCGGCCGAGCCTGGGCCGGCTGCTCGACGCGCTGCGTGCGGCGTCCGGGCCGCCGCCGCAGATCGTGCTGGTGATCGACGACCGGCCAGCGGTCAGCGTGCCGCTCGACCTGCCGGCCTGGTCGAGGCTGGAGGTGGTGCCCGGCCCCGGTCGCGGTCCGGCCGGCGCGCGCAACGTCGGCTGGCGGGCCGCCGCGACGGCCTGGGTGGCCTTCCTGGACGACGACGTGCTGCCGCCGGCG
>DASPYH010000123.1:0-5968 GCA_035636875.1 Mycobacteriales bacterium
TGTCCGGGCCGCCCGGGGCCGCCGTCCGCTCTGCGGTGGCTGGTCACGAGACCGATGGCCCGGACGGCATGGCACCGGTGACCTAGCGGCCCGGCGTCGCCGATCACGTGCCCGGGCATACCCACCTATCCGCGCCTACACCTGCCCGACCGGGCGCAGAGCCCCTAGGGTCCGGATGTGGCAGCCACCGTGTACGTCGCAGCGCTGGAGCCGGACACCGGCAAGTCGGTCGTCGCGCTCGGCGTGATGGAGATGCTGGCCGGCCGGGTCGGCCGGGTCGGCTTCTTCCGGCCGGTCGTCGCCGACGGCGCGGGGCCGGACCGGCTGGTCGAGCTGGTCCGGGAGCGCTACCGCCTCGACGCCGAGCCGGCCGAGCTCAGCGGGGTCAGCTACGACGAGGTGCACGAGCTGACCACGGCCGGCCGCACGGACGAGCTGGTCGACCGGGTGGTGGAGCGCTTCCGCGCGGTGGAGCGGCACTGCGACGCCGTGCTCTGCGTCGGCAGCGACTTCACCGACGTCGGCACGCCGACGGAGTTCGCGCTCAACCTGTGGCTCGCGGACAATCTCGGCGCGCCCGTGCTCGCCGTCGTCTCCGGCCGCCGCCGGTCCGCGGACGAGGTGGTCGCGGCGGTCCGGTTCGCCCGGGACGCGCTGGCGTCGGCCGGCAACGCGGTCGTCGCCGTGGTGGCCAACCGCGTCGACCCGACCAACGTGGACGCGGTGCGTGCCCAGCTCGCAGACGGAGCGGACGGGACCGAGCCGCCGGCATACGTCGTGCCGTACGAGCCGGTGCTGGTCGAGCCGACCGTCGGCGAGGTGGCCGCCGAGGTCGGCGCGCGGGTCCTGTCCGGCCGCCCGGCCGAGCTGGACCGCGACGTTCGCGGAGTGGTGGTCGCCGCGGCGACGCTGCCGTCGGTGCTCGACCACCTGGTCGAGGGCGCGCTGGTGCTCACCCCCGGCGACCGCAGCGAGATCGTCCTCGGCATGCTGGCCGCATCCGCATCGGCGAGCGCACCGCACGTCAGCGGCCTGCTGCTCACCGCGGGCCTGCTGCCGGACACCAGGGTGCAGCGCATCCTGGACGGGCTGGCGCCGCACACGCCCGTGCTGGCGGTCGACACCGACACCTTCAGCACCGCGCAGGCGGTCGCCCGTGTGCAGGGTCACCTCACCGCCGGCAGCGCCCGCAAGATCAGTGCCGCGCTGGGGGCCTTCGAGCGCAACGTCGACGTCGACGAACTCGCCCGCCGGGTCGAGGTGACCCGCTCGACCCGGGTGACGCCGTTGATGTTCGAGCACGACCTGGTCGAGCGGGCCCGGACCCGGCACCGGCATATGGTGCTGCCCGAAGGCACCGACGAGCGGGTCCTGCGGGCCACCGAGATCGTGCTGCGCCGCGGTGTCGCCGGGATCACCCTGCTCGGCCGGCCCGAGGAGATCCGCACCCGGGCCGCGGCGCTCGGTCTCGACGTAGCCGGCGCCGCGGTGCTCGACCCGACGTCACTGGAGGCTGACGAGCTGCGCGAGCGCTTCGCCGCGACCTACGCCAGGGTCCGCGAGCACAAGGGCGTGACGCTGCAGCAGGCCAGGGACCTCGTGACGGACGTGAGCTACTTCGGGACGCTGATGGTGCATGAGGCCCTGGCCGACGGCATGGTCTCCGGCGCGGTGCACACCACCGCGCACACGATCCGGCCCGCGTTCGAAATCATCGGCACGGTGCCCGGCGTCCGTACGGTCTCCAGCGTCTTCTTCATGTGCCTGGCCGACCGGGTCCTGGTCTACGGCGACTGCGCGATCATCCCGGACCCGGACGCGGCGCAGCTCGCCGACATCGCGGTGTCCAGCGCGGCCACCGCCCGGCGTTTCGGTGTCGAACCCAGGGTCGCGATGCTGTCGTACTCCACCGGCGAGTCCGGCTCCGGCGCCGACGTGGACAAGGTCCGGGAGGCGACCAGGCTGGTGCGGGAGCGGGAGCCGCAGCTGCCGGTCGAGGGGCCGATCCAGTACGACGCGGCGGTCGATGCCAGCGTGGCGCGGGCGAAGCTGCCGGACAGCGAGGTCGCCGGCAACGCCACCGTCTTCGTCTTCCCGGACCTCAACACCGGCAACAACACCTACAAGGCTGTGCAGCGCTCGGCGAACGCGGTTGCCGTCGGCCCGGTCCTGCAGGGCCTGCGCCGCCCGGTCAACGACCTCAGCCGCGGCTGCACGGTCACCGACATCGTCAACACCGTCGCGATCACCGCGATCCAGGCCCAGGTCAGCGGGTGACCGGGGTGCGGTGACCGGCCAGCCGTCCGATCGATCACGCCGGCCCGCTGGACGCGGGTTGCCCGGCTGCCACCGCCGTCGGCCATTCCCTACCGATCCGGCGGCACCGTCACGGCGACCTCGCCGCCCAGTCGGGCCCCGCCTGACAGGTCGAGCTCGTCCCCGCTCCAGAAGCTGCCGGGGTCGTACGAGCCGGGGTGCCGCCCGGCCGGCAACAGGCCCATCGCCTGGTACGTCACCGCGACCACCTCGGCGCAGTACGCGGTTTCCAGCGGCAGGTCGCCGGCGACCCTCCGCACCGGTACCCGGCCGCGCAACCAGCGTGCGGCGAGGCGGGCGGTGGACGGGAACGGGGTGCCGTCCAGCCTCGCCACGGTCTTGAGCAGCGCGTCCTCCATCTCCCGGCTCACCGGCCCTTCCAGCTGCCGCAGCCACGCCTGCTGCCCGTACCGGCGCACCCACACGCCCACCGCCGAGCGCAGGTCGTGCAGCTGGACCCCGCGGTGGTGGCTGCCCGACCACATGTCCCGCAGCGACCGCCCGAGCTCGGCGTGCCACATCAGCGGCGGCATGTCCTCGAGTGCGACCGCCATGCCCACGTGGTTCACCGGGCTGTTGGTGGTCAGCCGGATGGCCCGGTCCGCCGCGGACCGACCGCGGAAGATCCACACATCGCCGGTGCGGGTCTCCTCGAGGGCCTCCTCGAGGGTGATGCTGGCGCCCGGCACCGCCGTAGCCTAGGACCGTGCGCTGGTGGAAGGTGATCGGGTTGGCCGGTGTCGTCGGCGTCGCCGCCTCGGGGACGGTGATCGCGCGGGCGGAGCGGCGCCGCCGGGCATACACGGCCGACGAGGTCCGCGAACGCCTGCACGCCCGGCTGTCCGAGGCCGGCGAGCGGGCCGAGCGGGCTGCGCCCTCGGACGCCGCCTCGCGCTGAGGCGCGCTGTGCCGGCGGGCCGGCATCGACGTCACTTCGTCAGGCCGGCGACCAGGTTGATCGTCCCGGCCACGATCACGGCCCCGAACAGGTAGGACAGCAGCGCGTGCCGGAGCACGGTGTGCCGGATCTGGGCGTCCTGCACGTCGGTGTCCGAGACCTGGAACGTCATCCCGACCGTGAAGGACAGGTACGCGAAGTCCAGGTAGCACGGGGGCGCCCGGTCGTGAAAGTCCACCCCGCCGTCCCGGCCGGAGTAGTAGAGCCGCGCGTACCGGAGGGTGAAGATCGTGTGCACCAGCGCCCAGGACAGCACGACCGAGCCGACCCCGAGCGCGACCCGGCTGACGAGCTCGGTGCCTCCGGAGCTGCTCGCCCGCACGAGCACCAGGCCCACGGCGACCAGGCTCGCGACGGCGGCGGACAGCAGCAGCAGGTCGGTGGACGGCACCGTCGGGTCCTCCCGCTCCGCGCGCTGCGCCGTCCGCTCGGCGTCGAGCCTCCCGATCCCGATCCAGATCCAGCAGACCAGCACGGCCGCCGCGCTGTCCCAGCCCAGCAGCGGTGCGAGGTCCCAGGGACCGAGAGCCGCGGCCGTCGCGCCGGCGAGCAGGCCGACGACGGTCGCCACGATGAGTCGGTGCCGGGCGGTGACGCCGTGCTGGTTTCGACCCCTCGGCAGGTCCTGCCCCGCTGCCGGCGTCGCGGACCGGCCGTCTGGCCGGCCGCCGGACCGGTCGGGGAGCCCGCGGCCGGGCTCACCACCGAGCGGGTCGCGAGCTGGCCGGTCGGGAAACGGACGTATACGCACCTGGAGCGCCCTACCCCGCGCGGCCCGGTGCGACACCGGCGCCGCCTGCGGGTAGGCCGGTCCTCGCATCAGCCGGCCGCCCGGCCGAGCTCCCTTGGGGTGGCCGCGCCCCGGACAGTGCGGGCGCGTCGGGTCGTTCCCGAATGGCTTGCGAGCACGTCCTCGTCAAGCCGGTGGGAGAGGCCGACGAACGGCTGCCGCCGGCCCTGCCGGCGTCAGGCGTCGTCGTAGCGGATCACGCCCCGGATGTTCTTGCCGTCCAGCAGGTCCTGGTAGCCCTGGTTGACCTGGTCCAGCGTGTATGTCTGGGTGATCAGCTCGTCCAGCTTCAGGTCGCCGGACCGGTACAGCTCGACCATCCGCGGGATGTCGTGGAACGGGTCGCCGGAGCCGAACAGGCTGCCCTGGATGCGCTTCTCGAACAGGGTGAGGATCGCGCCGGACAGCTCGATGGTGGTCTTCGCCGGGTCGGCGAGGCCGGTGACCACGACCGTGCCGCCCTTGCGAATCGCGTTGAACGCGTTCGTGACGACCTCCGAGGTGACCACGTCGACCGTGACGATCGCCTTGTCCGCGCCGACGCCGCGGGTGAGCTCGTGGATCAGGCCCGCGGCCTCCTCGGCGGTCTGCGTGGAGTGCGTCGCGCCGAGCTTCTCGGCCATCTCCCGCTTGTTGGGCAGCGGATCGACCGCGACCACGTTCCGAGCGCCGGCCAGCGCCGCGCCCTGCACCGAGTTGATGCCGATGCCGCCGATCCCGTAGATCACGATCGTGTCGCCGGGCTCGGTCGCCGCCGCGTGCACCGCCGAGCCGAAGCCGGTCGGCACGCCGCAGCCGATCAGCACCACCTTGTCCAGCGGCAGGTCATCGTCCACCTTGATCGCGGAGTTCTCCGAGATCACGGAGCGCTCGGAGAACGTGCCGAGCATGCACATGCCGCCGTAGTCCTCGCCGTCCTTGTGGAACCGGTACGTCCCGTCCGGCAGCATCCCGTCCAGGATCGTGGCGCCCTGGTCGCACAGGTTGGACTTGCCGGTCGAGCACCACCGGCAGTGCCCGCAGACCGGCAGGAACGAGCAGACCACGTGATCGCCCGCCGTCAGCCGGGTGACGCCGGGACCGACCTCCTCGATGATCCCGGCGCCCTCATGGCCGCCGACCAGCGGGAAGCGCGGCACGATGTCGCCGTGCCGCAGGTGCTCGTCGGAATGGCACAGCCCGGCCGCGACGTAGCGGATGAGCACCTCGCCGGCCTTCGGCGGGTCCAGGTCCAGCTCGGTGATCTCGAAGTCCTTACCCACACCACGCAGCACGGCGGCCTTGGTCTTCATCGACCCTCCTGGGCTCGGTTCGCGTCCGACCGTCTCATCGTCCGGCTCCCGGCGCCAGCCCGAAAGCGGGCGGGCGCGATCAGAGCACCGTCACGGTCACGGCGTGGATCACGATGCCGGCGAGCGCGCCGACGACGGTGCCGTTGATGCGGATGAACTGGAGGTCCCGGCCCACCTGCAGCTCGATCCTGCGGGAGGTCTCGGCACCGTCCCAGCGCTGCACCGTGTCGGTGATCGTCCGGGTGAGCTCGTCCCGGTAGTGGGTGACCAGGTACGCCGCGGCGTCCGACACCCAACCGTCCACCTTGGAGCGCAACGCCGGGTCACCGTCGAGGCGGAGACCGAGATCGACCAGCGCATCGGTCAGCCGGGTGCGCAGCTCGCCGTCCGGGTCGTCCACCATCTCCAGCAGCAGCCGCCGGGCAGCGCCGACCAGGTCGCCGAACGCACGCCGCACCTCCGGCTCGTCCAACAGCCCGGCGAGCACGGCGTTGGCGCGGGCGATGGTGGCCGGATCGGTACGCAGGTTCTCGGCGAAGGTGGCGAGCAGCCGATCGAGGGTGGTCCGGACCGGGTGATGCGGGTCCGCGCGCACCTCGGCGCTGACCCGGA
>DASPYH010000124.1:0-4748 GCA_035636875.1 Mycobacteriales bacterium
CGGCGGCGGCCGGTTCGGGCGAGGGGGCCGGCGTCAGGCCGCGGCGCTGGCGGTCTCCGTGGCGAGCCGGGCCGGGGTCAGCGGCTCGTCCAGCAGCCGGACGTACCGCTCGCCGACCGAGGTGCCCGCGGGACGCGCGTCCAGCCAGCCGGACAGCAGCCGGTAGCCCTCCACGTACGTCGAGGTGTACGCCCGCCACAGCGGATGCGACAGGAAGCGCAGCGAGTGCCGCGCCCGCTGCTCCGGCATCAGCAGCCAGCGGGTGAGGTAGGCGACCACCTCGTCCGGGTCGGCCCCGCGGTCGTGCAGCAGCAGCGCCGCGTCCTGCCTGGCCCGGTCGAGCCCTCGTACGGCGTCCGCGATCCGTTCGGCCGCCGGGCCGTCGAAGGGCAGCCGCAGGTCGGCGTAGATCTCCTGCGCCCACGGTCCCCAGCCGGCGCCGATGGTGGCGGCGATGCCGAGGTCGGCCAGCCCCTCCGCGACGAGGCACTCCGGCGTGTTGACCAGGAACACCGTGTGCTCCAGGCGGGAGTCGGCCTCGACCAGCCCGCGCTCCTTGCGGCAGTGCTCGGTGTGGTGGCCGGGGTAGGACTCGTGCGCGACAAGATGCGGCAACTGGGACAGCCGATGCGGCAGGTCGGCGTTGATCGCCACCCGGGACCGCAGGCCGCCGAGGTAGTAGTTGAAGCCGCTCCACGGCTCGTCGGTGACCACGAGGTACTCCACCGTCTCGCCGTCCGGCAGTCCGTAGCCGGAGCGGACCACGTCCCGCAGCGCGCTGGACAGCTCGCGCACCACCGGCTCCAGCTTCTCGGGCGGCAGCTCGTCCCGGCTCCGGTACGCCGCGTACCGGCTGGTCAGGTCACCGTCGCCGGGGAGCAACCGGTCGAGGCGGGCGTGCGCCTCGGCGTACTCCTCCTGGTCGCCGGGCGCGATCCGGACGCCGAAGTACGCCTCCACCTCCTCGACGAAGCCGACCTCCTCGTCCGCGAACCGCCGTCCGCTGCACTCCAGCGCCGCCAGCTGCGCGTCCAGGAACGCCAGTCGGTCCTCGGTAAGCCCCGAGCCGGGCAGCTCCCGGCGCAGCTCGCGGGCGCGGACGGCCAGCGCCGCCGGCTCCGGCCGTGGCTCGCCCTCCACCTGCCTGCGCAGCGCCGGGTCGCCGGTGAAGGCGTCCACGAACCCCTCGGAGAGCCGGTCGAAGCGCAGGCCGAGCAGCACGTACTCGCGGGCGAGGTCCACACGGCCGACCCTAACCGGACCTCCCGTCGGGTCGGAGGATGCCCGGGAGGTCAGCCGCCGAAGCGGCGGTGCCGGGCCGCGTACGCCCGCAGCGCCCGCAGGAAGTCGATCCGGCGGAAGTCCGGCCAGTACGCGTCGCAGAAGTAGAACTCCGAGTGCGCGCTCTGCCAGAGCAGGAAGCCGGACAGCCGCTGCTCGCCGCTGGTGCGGATCACCAGGTCAGGGTCGGGCTGACCGCGGGTGTAGAGGTGGTCGGCGATGTGGTCGACGTCGAGGACCTCGGCCAGCTCCTCGATCGACGTGCCGGCCGCGGCGTGCTCGTGCAGCAGCGAGCGGACCGCGTCGGCGATCTCGCGCCGGCCGCCGTAGCCGACGGCGATGTTGACCGCGACCCCGGACCGGTCGGCGGTCCGCTCGCAGGCCGCCTTGAGCACGTGCGCCGTCTCCGGCGGCAGCAGGTCGAGCGCTCCGACGATCTTGATCCGCCAGCGCTGGTCCGGACCGGCGAGGCCGTCGACCAGGTCCTCGATGATCTGCAACAAGGGACCGAGCTCGGACGCCGGCCGGGACAGGTTGTCGGTCGACAGCAGCCACAGCGTGACCACCTCGACGCCGGCATCCCTGCACCACTGCAGGACGTCCTCGATCCGGTCCGCGCCACGCCGGTGGCCGTCGGTGACGTCGTCCATGCCCGACGCCCGCGCCCAGCGGCGGTTACCGTCGCACATCACGCCGACGTGCCGCGGCACCGGGGCTCCGGCCAACTGGCGACGCAGTCGCCGTTCGTACAGGGTGTAGAGCAGGTCGCGCGGGTCCACGTCCGGAGGGTACGCGCGCTGGTGAGGCGCGCCATGCCATCCTGCTCTCGCGCCGAAAGCGGTGCCGTAACCTCGGCCGGGTGACCTTCGACGAGGCCGCGACCCCGCCGACCGGCACCTCCGCCGTCCTGCCGCGGCCCCGCCTGCGTGGCTGGCTGCACGTCTGGGCGTTCGCCGTCTCCATCGCCGCCGGGATCGTGCTGGTCTCGGTGGCCGTCGCCACCCGCGATGCCGAGACCGCCGCCGCGACGTCCGTCTACGCGCTGACCGTGTCGCTGCTGTTCGGCACGTCGGCCGTCTACCACCGGGTGACCTGGTCGACCCCGGCCCGCCGCGCCCTCGTCGCGCGGCTGGACCACTCGATGATCTTCCTGTTCATCGCCGGCACGTACACGCCGTTCGCGCTGCTGGCGATGCCGGAGCGGACCGGCCGCACCGTGCTGGCGGTGGTGTGGGCGGGCGCGGTCGGCGGCGTGCTGCTCAAGACCAGCTGGATCGGCGCGCCGCGCTGGCTGACCGTGCCGATCTACATCGGGCTCGGCTGGGTCGCCGTGTTCGTGCTGCCGGACCTGCTCCGCCACGGCGGGGTGGCGGCGCTCGTGCTGATCATCATCGGCGGCCTGATCTACACCGCCGGCGGCGTGGTGTACGCCCTGCGCCGGCCGGATCCGGCGCCGCAGGTCTTCGGCTACCACGAGGTCTTCCACCTGTGCACCGTGGTCGCCGCGACCTGCCACATGGTCGCGGTGTGGCTCGCTGTCTACGCGAGCTGAGCCGGCTGGCCGGATCAGACCGGACTGACGTCCACCCGGACCTTGAGCGCCTTGCGGGTGTCCATCGCCACGTAGCCGTCCGGCACGCCCTCCAGGTCGACGGTCGCGTCCAGCACGGCGCTCGCGTCGAGGTTGCCGAGGGCCAGGTCGGTGATGAGCTCCGGGATGTACGCCCGGGCCGGCGCGATGCCGCCGGCGATGCCGATGTTGCGGCCGAAGAGCGTGCCGAGGTCGAGCCCCTCGACCTGGTGCGGCACGCCGACATAGCCGATCGTCGCGCCGTCCCGGGCGACCGCGACCGCGGTGTCCAGCGAGGCCTGAGCGCCGACGCACTCGAGCACGGCGTGCGCGCCGCCGGTGAGCGTGACCGCCTTCTCCACCGCCGCGTCGCCGCGGCCGAGCACCACGTCGGTCGCGCCGAGCCGGTGCGCCAGGTCCAGCCGCTCCTCGTGGTGGCCGATCACGACCACGGACTCCGCGCCGAGCCGGCGGGCCGCGATCACCGCGCACAGCCCGACCGCGCCGTCGCCCACGACGACCACCCGGTGGCCGTACCGGACGCCGGCGCTGCGGGCGGCGTGCTGGCCGGTGGGCAGCACGTCGCACAGCGGCAGCAGCAGCCCGGGGTCGGCGCCCCGCAGCGCCGGCGGGACGACGACCAGCGTGCCGTCCGCGTGCGGCACCCGCACCGCCTCGCCCTGCGCCCCGTCGTGCCCCGGCTCGCCGAACACGCCACCGTCCACACAGGACGTCGTGAGCCCGGACAGGCAGTATTCGCAGGTCCCGTCGGACCAGGTGAACGGCGAGACGACGAGGTCGCCGGTGCGCACCGTCCGCACGTCGGGGCCGACGTCGGCGACGACGCCGACGAACTCGTGGCCGATCCGGGAGCCCGGCGCCCGCTGGCCGTAACCCCGGTATGACCACAGGTCGGAACCGCAGATCGCGGCCGAGACCACCCGCACGACCGCGTCGGTCGGCAGCTCGACCTCGGGGTCGGGCACCTGCTGGATCCGGATGTTACCGGGACCTTCGAACACGGCAGCACGCACGGACAAGACACTAGGGCATGTCCGACGGACCTTCGGCGGCGCGGGACCGGCTGCGCGCGGAGGCGCTCACGGGCATGGACGCCGACCGGCGGCATTCTCGTCGCCGCCGATATTCCCGATATCGCCGGCTCCTCGGGCCAACACATTTTCGCCTGTCCGGCGAGGGGCGCGGATCGACGCCTGGACGCCGTCCGCATCCACCAAGATCCATCGGACACGCCCTAGCGGCCCGCTCCCCGCAGGGAACGGGCCGCGGCCACCGATGTCGGTTACGCCTCGGTGGCGCCGGGCTCCCGCTCACCGGCCGGTGGCTCGCCGACGTCAGGACCCTGCGCGCGCAGCTGGTCGACCGCCGACATCGCCTCTCGAAGCTCGGTCAGCCAGGCGTCCGCGTGCTCGCCGACCAGTCGGACGCACCAGGCGAGGGCCTCCGACCGGGACCGGGCGACGCCCGCGTCGACCAGCGTGTCGAGCACCATGCGCTCGGGCTGGCGCAGCCGGGTCATCACCGGCGCGGCCAGCGTGGTGAACAGCTGCCGGGTGGCGCCGCACTGCGCGCCCCAGGCGACCTTCCGCCCGTACCGGTGCTCCGCCTCCCGGGCGATCGCGATCCGCTCGTCGCGGGTGTCCTCCCGGAACCGGCTGATCCGGCCCTTCTCCGCCGCGGCCACGGCCGCCGGGTCGCCACCCTCCACCGCCGGCGCAGCCAGCTCGCCCAGCACCAGGATCTCGTCCCGGTCGACGGTCACCTCCGGCGAGCCGACGAACCAGCCGTCCGGCAGCCGGCCGGCGAACCAGCCCGCGGCGTCGTCGGCGGGCGGCAGGTCGGCCTGCTGCCAGCCGCCAGGGCGACCGAAGCCCCG
>DASPYH010000125.1:0-3759 GCA_035636875.1 Mycobacteriales bacterium
CTGCGGGAGCGTCAACACGCCGAGCCACCACGCCAGCGGCAGCGAGCCGAAGAGCGCGGCCCGCAGCACGTCACCGGCCAGCAGGACGTTCCGGCGCCTGACCCGGTCGACCCACGCCCCGGCGGGCAGCCCGACCAGCAGGAAGGCGAGGAACTCGAACGTGGTGAGCAGCCCGACCTCGAACGCGCCGGCACCCAGCACCTTGATCGCGAGCAGCGGCAGCGCGATCACGGTGACCTGCGTCCCGACCTGGCTGAGCGAGTCGGCGGCCCACAACCGGAGGAAGTCGCCGTGCCGCCACAGGCTCTCACCCACGCCGCTACCCTTCCGCGACTGGTTGAGTCTTGTCAATCACTTATGCTGACGGCGTGAAGGGGGAGCGGCGCGCCGCCACCGAGGAGGAGGCGCGGGCGATGGCGTCCGCCGTGCGGCTGCGCATCCTGCGACTCTGCCTGGACCAGCCGCTGACCAACAAGCAGATCGCCGAGGCGCTCGGACGCGACCCGGCCAGCGTCCTCTACCACGTCCGCCGGCTGGTCCAGACCGGGTTCCTGGTGCCGGAGAACCCGCGCCGGGGCACCCGCGGTGCCCGCGAGGTGCCGTACCGCTCGACCGGGAAGTCCTGGCACGTGCAGGTCGTTGACCCGGTGCAGGAGCGCGCGAACGCGGCCGTGGCCGTCGAGGCGTTCATCGAGGACGCCCGCAGGGTGGGTCCGGAGAACGTCTCGGGTGCCCGGCTCGGGCTCCGGCTGACCGCGGACGAGCATCGGGAGCTCACCGACAGGCTCGAGGAGATCCTCGACGACTTCGCCGCCCGCAAGTCCGGGGGCGAGCCGTGGTCGCTGTTCGTCGGCCTGCACCCGGACGACCGGCCCATCGGGAAACCGGATGCCGGCGACCACTCCCCGTGACACCATCGGAGGACGATGACCCAGCCACTGACCCACACGGGTCCCACCGACATCCCCGCCGAGGACGACACCCGGCTCGACTCGTTCGATCTCCAGGAGCGGCAGGCGCTGCGCCGGATCCCCGGCCTCGCGACCGAGCTCGCCGACGTCACCGAGGTCGAATACCGGCAGCTCCGCCTCGAGCGCGTCGTGCTCGTCGGCGTCTGGACTTCCGGCACCGTGACCGAGGCCGAGCACTCGCTCGCCGAGCTGGCGCGCCTCGCCGAGACCGCGGGCTCGCAGGTGCTCGAAGGGCTGATGCAGCGCCGCGAGCGGCCGGACCCGGCCACCTACCTCGGCTCCGGCAAGGCGAAGGAGGTCCGCGAGATCGTCCTGTCCACCGGCGCCGACACCGTGATCTGCGACGGCGAGCTGACTCCCGGCCAGCTGCGACAGCTTGAGGAGGTCGTCAAGGTCAAGGTGATCGACCGCACGGCGCTGATCCTCGACATCTTCGCCCAGCACGCCCGCAGCCGCGAGGGCAAGGCGCAGGTCGAGCTCGCGCAGCTGCAGTACCTGCTGCCGCGCCTGCGTGGCTGGGGCGAGTCGCTGTCCCGGCAGGCCGGCGGCCGGGTGGCCGGCGGCGGCGGGATCGGTACCCGCGGCCCCGGTGAGACCAAGATCGAGACCGACCGGCGGCGGATCAACGCGCGGATCGCCAAGCTGCGCCGGCAGCTGGGAGCGCTCGGCGCGACCCGCGCCACCCAGCGGCAGGAGCGGGTCCGGCACGAGGTGCCCTCGGTCGTGCTCGCGGGCTATACCAACGCCGGCAAGTCGTCCCTGTTGAACCGGCTGACCGGTGCCGGGGTGCTGGTCGAGGACGCGCTGTTCGCCACCCTCGACCCGACCGTGCGCCGGTCGCGCACGCCGGAGGGTCGGGAGTTCACCCTCGCCGACACGGTCGGGTTCGTGCGCCACCTGCCGCACCAGCTGGTCGAGGCGTTCCGCTCCACGCTCGAGGAGGTCGCCGACGCCGACCTGATCCTGCACGTGGTGGACGGCTCCGACGCCGACCCCGAGGGCCAGATCTCCGCGGTCCGCGAGGTGCTCGGCGAGATCGGCGCGCTCGGCGTACCCGAGTTGCTGGTGGTGAACAAGTGCGACGCCGCGTCCCCGGACACGCTCGCCCGCCTGGGCCGGGTCGTCCCGGAGGCGGTCGTCGTCTCGGCCCGGACCGGTCACGGCCTCGCACGGCTAGCGAGCGCGATCGAGGCCCGGCTGCCGCGGCCGTCGGTCGAGGTGCGCGTGCTGGTGCCGTACGACCGCGGCGACCTGGTCTCCCGGGTGCACAGCACCGGCGAGGTGGTCGCCGAGGAGCACACCGCCGACGGAACGCTGCTGGCCGCGCGGGTGTCCGGGGACCTTGCCGGAATGCTGTCCCGGTACGCGGTCGCGGCCGGCTGACGGGTGCGTCGCCGACCGGAGGGGGGCCGGCCGGCCGCTCCGCCACCGGGGCTCGTCGTCGTCCTGGCCGCGCTGGTCGTGGCGGTCGTGGTCACGGCGGACGTGCTGGTCGGGGGCCCGCTGACCCGGCTCGACGACGCCGTGTCCGGGCTGGTGCGCTCGACCGGGATCCCCCGGGTCGAGTGGCGCGAGCCGCCGCGGGCGCGGGTCCTCTTCCTGCTGGTGGCCGCCTTCGGCTCCCCGGCGGCGGTGCTCACCGTGGTGGTGCCGGGACTCGCCGTGCTGTCCCGGCGGCGCCGCACGCCATGGCCGCTGGTCCGCTTCGTCGTCCTGGTCGTCCTCGTCGTCGTCACCGTCCAGGGCCTGAAGGCCGGCATCGGGCGGCCGCCGCCGCTCGGCCTCGGTCCCGGTGAGGTCCCGCGTTCCTACCCGTCCGGCCACACGGTCACGGCCGTGACGATGTGGGGACTGCTTGCCTGGACCGCCGGGGAGCACGCCTGCACGGCCCTCGCGCGCTGGGTCGCGCGGGCGCTCGCCGTGCTCCCGCCGGTCCTGACGATGGTCGGGATGCTCGTGCTGGACTTCCACTGGTTGACCGACCTGGTCGGCGGCGCCGCCATCGGCGTCGTGCTGCTGGGCGTGCTCGGCGGGCTGGACGCGGTGGCGTTGCGACACTGGCCGGGTGCGCGAGGGGGAGGCGGTGCGGCCGGCGGCTCTCCGGCTGGTGCTGCTGGCCGTGTTCGGGTTGAGTTCGCCGCTCATGCCGCTCCCCGCGGTGCCGACCGCAGCGGCCCGAACCGTCCGGACCACGGCGGCACCGACCACCGCTGAGGTCGCCACGCGGTCAGCGTCGCGGGTGGTCTGCACGATCCGCGACCGGCGGATCCCGGAGTCCAGCGGGCTGGCGGCGGCCGGTGGCTCGCTGTACACCGTCAACGACGGCGGTGACCACCTGCGCGTGTTCGTGCTGGACCGGTCCTGCGGCGTCCGCCGCACCGTCACGGCCGCGGTCAACCCGTACGACGTCGAGGACCTGGCCCGCTCCGCCGACGGGACCCTGTGGTTCGCCGACATCGGCGACAACGGGCGCAGCCGACGCACGGTCGCGGTCGAGCGGCTGCGCCCGGACGGGACTGCTGCCGTGCTGCGGCTGGCGTACCCGGACGGGCCGCACGACGCCGAGGCGCTGCTGCTGGACCCGGCCGGGCGAGCCTTCGTGATCACGAAGGAGCCGCTCAGCGCGGTCGTCTACACCCCGATCTCGCCGCTGTCGTCCGGACGGCCCACTGCGCTGCGGCGGGTGACGACCCTGTCCTTCCTGCCCACGGGCACACCGGGCGGCCCGGTCGGCACCCTCTCCCAGGTGCTGGTCACCGGCGGCGCGGTCTCCGCCGACGGCCGCCTG
>DASPYH010000126.1:0-3346 GCA_035636875.1 Mycobacteriales bacterium
CGTGGATGATCTTGCCGTCGGGGTCGGGTGGGGCGATGTGCCCGAGGTTCTCCGCGACGGTCTGGCCGGTGACCGTGAGCGCGTCGCCGTGCAGCAAGCCCGCATCGAGCAATTGCTTCATCACGACCTGCACGCCGCCCACGCGGTCGAGGTCGGCCATATGGTAATTGCCGTGCGGCTTCATGTCGGCGACGTGCGCGACGCGCGCGCCCATCCGGTTGAAGTCGTCGAGCTCGAGCTCCACGCGCGCCTCGTTGGCGATCGCGAGCAGGTGCAGCACCGCGTTGGTGGAGCCGCCGAGCGCCATCACCACCGCGATCGCGTTCTCGAACGCCTCCCTGGTGAGGATCCTGCGCGCGGTCGTCCCGGCGTCGAGCTGCGCGACGACAGCCTCGCCGCTGCGCACCGCGAGCGCCTCCCGACGGGCGTCCACCGCGGGCGGCGACGCGCTGCCGGGCAGCGACATGCCGAGTGCCTCGGCGGCCGCCGCCATCGTGTTCGCGGTGAACATGCCGCCGCACGAGCCCTCGGTCGGGCAGGCGTGCCGCTCGATCTCGTCCAGCTCGGCGCGGCTCATCCGGCCCAGCGCGCAGGCACCGACGCCCTCGAAGGCGTCCTGGATGGTCACGTCCCGGTCGCCCACCCGACCCGGGAGGATGGTGCCGCCGTAGAGGAAGACCGCGGCCAGGTCGAGCCGGGCGGCGGCCATCAGCATGCCGGGCAGCGACTTGTCGCAGCCGGCGAGCAGCACCAGCCCGTCCATCCGCTCCGCGTGCATGACCAGCTCGACCGAGTCGGCGATCACCTCGCGGGAGACGAGCGAAGCGCGCATGCCCTCGTGCCCCATGGAGATGCCGTCGGAGACCGCGATCGTGGTGAACTCCATCGGGAAGCCACCGGCCGCCCGCACCCCCTCCTTCGCCTTGCCGGCCAGCCGGGCCAGCGGCAGGTTGCAGGGCGTCACCTCGTTCCAGGACGAGGCCACCCCGATCTGGGGGGAGTCCCAGTCGTCGTCGGTCATGCCGACGGCACGGAGCATCGCGCGCGCGGGGGCACGCTCCATCCCCTCGGTGACCTCGACGCTGCGCGGCTTCGGGTGCCGGTGGCTGGGATCGCTCACGGGTGCGGACATTACTCGGTGCGCATGCTGCGCGAGGATGGGTGGGTGACCGAGTACGTCGCGCCGCCCGGATACGAGGTGGTCGCGCCCGACTGGGACCAGGAGCTGCGCCGGCCGCTGCTGCTGCGCTGCCAGCAGTGCGCCGCGCTGGTGCTCGGCGCGCAGGACGCCGGTCGGCACGACGCGTGGCACCGCAGCCTGCTGGCGCGGCCGCGGGTGCACCCGGCCTGAGCCAGACATCGCCAACCCAGGCAGCCCAGGCCGGCCGCTCCGGGGGTCCGCGGGCCGCCCCCGGAATGACCCCAACCCAGGCCGGCCGGGGACACCCGAGCTCGCTCGGGTGAACCCGGCACTCGGACGGCGACCGCGCAGACCAAACCCGACCAGCCCGACCCACCGGCCGCTCCGGGGGTCCGGGGGCCGCCCCCGGAATGACCCCGCGCAGAATGGACCGGTGACCGAGGGAGCCCGCGGGCTGGAGATCCGGCTGCCACGCACCGCCCTGCTCGCCGTACTCGTGCTCGCGGTGTGCGTCCTGCCGCTGGCCACCGCGTCGCGATGGCTCGCCGTGCTGTTGCTGGTGCCGGTCGCGGCGGCGGCGTGGGTGGTGCGCACCGGGGTGGACGTCGACGCGGACGGCCTGACCGTGCGCGCGCTGCTGGGCAGCCGGCGGCTGCGCTGGGACGAGGTGGCCGGGCTGCGCGTGGGCCGCCGCAGGGAGCTGACCGCGGTGCTTCGCGACGCCGGCACGGTCCGGCTGCCGGTCGTGCGGGCCAGGCACCTGGACCTGCTGGCGGCGGCGAGCGGCGGTCGGCTGCCCGAGCCGAGCCCGGCTCAGTAGCCGTTCTCGACCACGTTCCGCAGCGGCTGCCCGCTTGCCCAGCGGGCCAACTGGTCGCGGACGAGCCGGTACGCCCGCCGGGGAAAGCCGGGGACCGCGCCCCCGATATGCGGGGTGAGCAGCAGCCCCGGCACCGTCCACAGCGGGTGGTCGGGCGGCAGCGGCTCAGGGTCGGTGACGTCGAGGGCGGCCCGCAGCCGCCCGGTCGACAGCTCGGCGACGAGCGCCGCGGTGTCCGCGACCGGGCCCCGGGCCCCGTTGACGAGCAGGGCGCCATCCGGCATCCGGGCCAGGAAAGCCGCGTCCACGAGTCCGCGGGTCTGCTGGGTCAGCGGCACCACGACCGCCACCACGTCCGCCTCGGGAAGCAGGTCCGGCAGCTCGTCCACGCCGTGCGCGTCGGGACGAGCCCGCCGGGCCACCATCGTCACTGTGACGTCGAACGGCAGCAGCCGCCGGCGGATCTGCTCGCCCACGTCGCCGGCCCCGACCACGAGCACCCTCCGGCCGGCCAGCTCGCCGGTGAACCGCTGGTTCCACTGCCGCCGCTGCTGGTCGAGCACGAAGCTGGGCAGCTCCCGGACCGAGGCCAGGATCGCCGCCAGCACCCACTCGGAGGTGGGGCTGCCGTGCACCCCGCGGGCGTCGCAGAGCAGCACGCCGTCGGGCAGCCCGCCGACGAAGGCGTCCGCACCCGCGGTGAGCAGCTGGACCACCTCGAGGCGGGGCAGCGCGGGCAGCTGCTCGCCCAGCGCGGGAGCGGACAGGTACTGCGGCACCCAGAAGCCGGCCTCGGCGGCCTCCGGCGGCGGCGGCGCCGACGGCTCCCAGACGGACACGTGCACCCCGTCCGGCGGCGGGCCGAGCAGGTCCCGGCCCTGCTCGCTGGGCACCAGCGCGTGGCGGGTCGGCACGCTCCGAGCCTAGGCAGCCCTGGCCGGACTGCTCCGATCGGGGCGTTGTTCCCGTACGGTAGACATTGGTAACGGTGAGCGACCGGCTCCGGGGGGAACCGTGCGAGGATCCGCGGCGATGTCGGCGTGGCTGCCGCAGCGCGGTGGGCGCGTGGCGGTCCGGGCCGGGTTCGCGCTGGCCGGCCTAGGCCTGCTCGTCCAGCTTGCCCTGGTGGCCGACCCGAATGCCGCCGTCGCCGCCGCCGCCCAGGTGGCCACCGTCGCGCTCGCCGGGTCGCTGTGCCTGCTGCGTGCCGGTCTTGTCGGCGCCGACCGGGCGGCCTGGGCGCTGCTCGGTGCGGGCGCGCTGTCCTGGGCCGGCGGCGACGCGGTCAACGGGCTCGTCGTGCCGGATCCCGGCCAGCCGCCGTACCCCTCGCCGGGCGAGGCCGGCTTCCTGCTGTTCTACCCGCTCGCCCTGGTCACGGTCGG
>DASPYH010000127.1:0-6234 GCA_035636875.1 Mycobacteriales bacterium
ACTCGCTCGCCTGCGGCGGTGCCGTCGGCGACCGCCAGACCTTCGAGCGTAGCCGAGCCCCGCGCGGGGGGTCGCCGGCGGCGCCTCGTCAGCCGGCGTCGTCGGGCAGGTGCGCGGTGTCGTCCGACCCGCAGGTCTCCAAGTGGGTGGTGAGCGCCCGGACGACGCTCTCCTCGGTGAACCCGTACACGCGAGCGACGCCGCACCAGGGGCAGGTGCGCCGGACCATCGCTGTCGAACACATGCTCCCAGCGTAAACGCCGCGATCGGCGCGAGCGGTACGCACGCGCCCGACGGCAGGGCGGCTAGTGCGGTGACCACTAAGGTTCGCCGGTCGGCACCGCGACCGCGAGTGCGCAGATCGCCCGTCCGGTGAGCAGCTCTAGCTGCTCAGCCGTTCCCCGAACTGCGCAGTCGGCGGCGCAACTCCTCACTCGCACGCCGGTCAACGTAAGTGGTCACCGCACCGCGGCGGTGGCCGCGGGCGCCGGCGACGGGCAGTCGATGCCCGCGGGGTCAGCGCCGCCGGAGCCGGTGGATCGTCACCGGCGGCACGGAGGGCTCCGCCGGCGTGCTCTCCCGACGCCAGCCCGCCCGGTCGATCCCCGCGACGAACTCCCGCTCCCGCGGCCGTCCCGGGTCGGCCAGCCAGGCCTCGCTGCCGGCGTCGACGAGGCGGGGCAACAGCGCGAGCAGGACCGGGACGTTGCGGGACTCGTAGAGGACGTCCGCGGCGAGCACCAGGTCCCAGGGGGCCTCGGCGAGCAGCGGCCCCGGGCGCTCGAACGCGCACACCACGGTGCGCACCGCCACCCCGTTGCGGGCGGCGTTGGCCGCGGTGAAGGCGACCGCGTCCCGGGACTGGTCGGCCGCGAGCACGTCGGCGCCGCCACCGGCCGCGACGACGCTGACCAGGCCGAGCCCGCAGCCGAGCTCGAGGACCCTGGTGCCGGCCAGCGGCCGCTCGGCCACCGCGGCGGCCAGCGCGCTGCCGCTCGGCCACAGCTCGGCCCAGAACGGCAGCCGGTCGTCCGCGGGGTCGTCCTCGGCCAGCACCTCGTCTAGCAGCGCGTCCCCGTCGCGCGGCCGCAGCAGCCGGACCTCACGCCCGCTCAGGCCGAAGCTCTCCTCGACCAGGTCGGCCGCCGCCCCGCCCGGCAGCCCGGGCGGGGGCGCTCCGGTCACCGGCCACGGCCCGCGTCGCACCCGGCCACCCTACGCAGCAGGGCTCACGGGTGCAGGCCGCTGGCGGCGAGGTGCACGAACGAGGCAGCCACCTCTTCCGCCGTGCTCACCTTCGCCACGTACCCGTCCACCGGCTCCAGCGCCTTCTCCAGGATCGCCGCGTCCGGCTTGGATCCGTACGCCACCACGGTGAGCGCGACCGGCTTGTCCGGGTTCGCCGCCGCCTTCAGCTGGGCGGCCAGCAGCGGCGCGGTGATCGAGTCCGGGTCGTCCTCGTTCCGCCCGTCGGTGAAGACGAGCACCTGGTTGGGCATGCCCGGCTGGTACGACCCGATGGCCGACTTGTAGGCGGCGAGGATGGTGTCGTACAGCCCGGTGCCGGTGGTCCGCGCGGACAGGCCGTTCACGGCGGTTGCCAGCGCGCGGCGGTGCGCCTGGTCCAGCGGCGCCGTGGGCAGCAGCACGCGGTAGTCGCGGGGCGGGTCGAGCCGGGAGCCGAACTCCCACAGCCCGAGCGCCGAGTCGTCCGGCAGCAGCGTGCCCACCGCGAGGCAACCCTGACGGACCAGGTCGACCAACCGCGACCGGCTGCCCGGTGCGATGTCCAGCATCGAGCCGGACACGTCGAGCACCAGCAGGATGCTGCCCTTGCGGTCCTGGACGTACCAGGACGCGAAGACGTGGTCGACGTGGTGCGGCTTGAGCACCTTGAACGGCTCCGCGCGCAGCTCGGGCAACCCGGCCGGCGCGCCCGGCGGCGCCGCGCCGTCCGGTCGGCGCAGCCGGGCGGCCGCGATGGCGGCGGCAGAGCCGGTGCCTTTCAGCACCGCGAGCAGCCGGGCGAGCGCGGCCGCGCGTTCCGGGGCGGCGGCGGCGGCCGCCGTGGGCAACCAGCTGAACCGCAGCAGCGCCGTGTGGTCCGAGCCGGTCCGGACGGTGGCGGCGGCCAGCCGCCCGGGCGCGGCCAGCAGGGCGTATTCCGGCACGAGGCCGACCTCACCGGCCTTCTCGGGCAGCGCCGGGCCGGCGCCCGTGACGGTGCGGGTCACGCGCAGCGCGGTGGACAGCGCCATCGCCGAGGAGTCCATGCCCTGGTCCAGCCAGACCGCCTCGCCCAGGTCACCGGCGGCGACCATGCCGTCCCCGGAGCTGTCGGGGTCCCGGACCGCGAGGCTGACGCCGGAGCGCCCGGTGAGCAGGGCGGCGAGCCCCCGCCAGGAGGCACCGGCACGCGCCAGCTTCCCGCCCGTGCCGGGGTCGGTCACCATGTAGATCGGGCTGGTTGCTAGGACGGTCCCCGAGCCGAGGCTGCCCTCGTCCGCAAGCAGTCCGGACTCCGCCGTGGCTGCCCACGACGCGTCGTCCGGAATCCATACGTCGGCACCGCTCTCGGCGACCCGGTCCGCGGCGGCTCGACCGTCCACCACGGCCGTGTCGAGCGCGACGCAGTCGGCGTCCCGCGCCAGCGCGGGTTCGAGCGCGGCGAGCACTGGCGCGAACGAGGACGAGGTGACGACCCGGACGGTACGGGCGCAGGCCCGCTCCCCCGCGCTGAGCCGGACGTCCCCGCCGGAGCGGGTGAGCAGTGCTACTCCGGTCGACGCGAGCGCCAGCACCACCAGGACGCCGAGCGCCACCCACAGCGCGGGCCGGCGCGGGCGCCGAGAGTGCTCGGCCCCGGCCGCGAGGCCGAACCCGTGCGGTGCCGGCTGATCCGAGCGATGCCTGCCCATGCTCGTCCCCCGTCGCGGAAGCTGGAGGACGGGAGCATGGCACTTCACGCCGCAAAGACAACAGTGGTTCCCAAACTCTCACGATGTGCCTCAAAGTGACTACTGGTCGTCACAGACCGTGGTTCGCGCCAGTTGCGCGACGCCCCGATGGCCCATCCCGCTCAGCAGCGATCGGCACCCTCGTGGTCGCGGTGACCGGCCGGCGTCTCGGAGCAGGCCGAGCGCCCGAGGCACGATCAGCCCGGCGATCAGCAGCGACGCGACCGGGTCCGCCCGGGTCTCCCCCGACGGTACGGCGCGGGCCGGCCGTCGGCAGCGGCGCCGATGAGCCGTAGGCTCCGGACACGGCGGCAGCGAGGAGGTGCCGGTGGCGCTCGACCCCGATGCGGTGATCGGCGAGATGGTGCGCCGCACCCGCCGCAGCGCTCCAGGTGACCTGGCACCGCTGGTGGCCGAGACCGCCGCGGCCGCCGGGCTCGCCGAGGTGGTGATCTACCTCGTCGACTACGGGCAGACCCGGCTGCTGCCGCTGCTGTACCCGCGGATGCCGGCGCGGGTCGCCCTCGGCATCGAGGGCACGCTCGGCGGCCGGGCCTACCGGACCGGTGCGGTGCACGAGGGCGACGGCCCGGCGGGAACGCGCCGGCTGTGGCTGCCGCTGGTGGAGGGAACCGAACGGCTCGGCGTGCTCGAGGTCGCGGTGCCGGCGCCGGAGGTCGAGGCGGTTCGCCCGGGGATGGAGCGCTTCGCCGACACGGTCGCCGCGCTGCTGTCCACCCGGTGGGCGTACGGCGACGTCTTCGAGCTGGTCCGGCGGGTACGCCCGATGCGGCTGCCGGCCGAGATCCAGTGGCGGCTGCTCCCGCCGACGGCGGTGAGCACCGACCGGGTGTCGCTGGCCGGGTTGCTGGAGCCGTGGGACGAGGTCGGCGGGGACGCGTTCGACTACGCGGTCAACGACGGCCGGCTGCAGGCCGCGCTGTTCGACGCGATGGGCCACGGGCTCGGCGCGACCCTGCTGGCCACGGTGGCGGTGGGCGCCTACCGCAACGCCCGGCGGGCCCGCGCCGACCTGCCCAGCACGTACGAGGCCATGGACAGGGCCATCGGGGTGCACTTCCGGCGGGAGCTCTTCGTCACCGCGCTGCTGCTCGACCTCGACGTGTCGACCGGAGCGCTGCGCTGGCTGTCGGCCGGGCACATCCCGCCGCTGCTGCTGCGGCACGAGCGGCTGGTCGGCGCGCTCGCCGGCAAGCCGGCGACCCCGCTCGGGCTGCGCCTGACCGACAGCGCCCCGCGAGTGCACACCGTCCAGCTGGAGCCCGGCGACCGGCTCGTCCTCTACACCGACGGCGTGGTCGAGGCGCGCCACAAGGGCCAGTTCTTCAGCGACGAGCGGCTCGCCGACTTCGTGGTCCGGGCGTTCGCGTCCGGTTACGCCGCCCCGGAGGTGCTGCGGCGGCTGATCCGGGCGGTGCTGGAGCACCAGGACGGTGTGCTGCAGGACGACGCCACCATCCTGCTGCTGGAATGGGGCAGCCCGCCGGCCTGAGCCGGCGGGCCGCCGCGTCCTCAGAGCCGGTCGTCCTCGGCGGTCGTCCCGGGCTCGGGCGGGGCGTACCGGCGCAGCCGCACCCGGCCGTACCCGGTCCGGGACTCCCCGGCCTCCTCCTCGGCCCGGCTCATCGCGTCGTCGTGCCGCGACGTCTCATACGCGCCCTCGGTCGTCGCAGTGTCCCCCGGCACGCCGGTGCCGGAGACCCCGGGCGAGTCGCGCCGGGCCGCCTCGACCACGTCGGTGTCCAGCGTGCCGGCGTGGTCGGTCCGCGGCTCGCCGGTGCCGGTCGGCCCCGTCCCCGGGTAGGAGGTCCCGGGAGCGTACGCGGACTCCGGCGTGACCGCGTACTCGTCCGTGCCGGTGCCCGGGGCGTACGCGCGCTCCGGCGTGACCGACCTGCCGGAGTACTCGTCCGGGTCGGTCCCGCCGGTCCCGGCCGCGTACCCGGCCGGTCCCGCGTGCTCGCCTTCGGTGGGGCCGGCGTCCCGGCCGAACCCGGCGGGGCTGACGCCGTAGTAGCCGTAGAGCTCGGCCTCCTGCTCCTCCGAGAGGTGACCGTCCTCGTCGATCCGGGGTGCGTCGCTGACCCGGTCCTTGGGCACGTCCACCACGAGCTCGTCGCCCTCGACCCGGGCGGCCGCGAGCGGGACGAAGCTCTCGTGCGTGCCGAACAGCCCGGTCCGGACCGTCACCCACTCGGGCTGCCCCGTGGCGTCGTCCAGGTAGACCTGGCCGACCTTGCCGATCTTGTCTCCGCTGCTGTCCCGGACGGTGCTGCCCATCAACGAGGGCACCGAGCTCTGGTCGATCATCGTCGTCTCCTTCGAGTCGTCATCGGCTCGCGCATCAGATACCCAAGATCGGCGCCTCGATACGCCGCGCGCCTACGACCCCCGGGACGACCTGTCACGATCCGGTGCGACGCCGACCCCGGCCGGAGGAAGAAATGATCATCAACGACCTCTTCGTGATGGGTGTCCCGATCGCCGAGAAGGTGATACGCACCGTGGCCGTGTACGGCGCGATCCTGGTGCTGCTGCGCATCGCCGGCCGCCGGGACCTCGCGCAGCTGTCCACGTTCGACCTCGTCGTGGTACTGCTGCTGTCCAACGTCGTGCAGAACGCGATCATCGGTCCGGACAACAGCCTGAGCGGCGGCCTCCTCGGCGCGGCCGTCCTGATCGGGGTCAACGCGCTCTGGTCGCGAATCGTCCAGTCCCGGCCGCGGCTGCTCGCCGTCGTCGAGGGCTCACCGGTGACGCTGGTGTCCGACGGCCGCTTCGTCGACCGCGCGCTGACCCGGCAGGGGATCCGGCGGGCCGACCTGGACCGCGCGCTGCACCTGCAGGGAGCCGACGGGGTGCAGGAGGTCGCGCAGGCCACCCTCAACTCGGGCGGCGCGATCGTCGTCGAACTTCGCGAGGCGGACCAGAACGCCTCCCGGGGCGACCTGGACCAGCTGAGGCGGCACCTGGACGAGGCGCTGTCCCGGATCGAGGCACGGCTGCCTCACTCCGACGGCATGAGCAACCAGAGCACCAGGTAGACCAGGATCTGCGGGCCGGGCAGCAGGCAGGACAGCAGGAACAGCAGCCGCACGCCCCACGGCGACCAGCCGAACCGGCGGGCGAGGCCGGCGCAGACGCCGGCGATGACGCGTCCCCGGCGAGGGCGGACCAGGCGCGGGGTGGCCTGGTAGAGGGTCGGGTCCATGCTCCGACGGTATTTCCGCGTCGGGGCGCGGCACACCCGGGCGAA
>DASPYH010000128.1:0-4461 GCA_035636875.1 Mycobacteriales bacterium
CGTCGCCTTCTACACCGAGGCACTCGGCTTCCGGGTCGTCACCTCCATGCCGGGCGCCGCGTTCCTGCAGGCCGAGGGCAGCAGCAACGACCACGACCTCGGGCTGTTCCAGGTCGGCGCCGAGGCTGGCGACTCGCTCGCTGGCCGCGGCACGGTGGGGCTCTACCACCTGGCCTGGGAGGTCGACACCCTCGACGAGCTCGAGCGGGTCGCGCACCGGCTGTCCGAGCGGGGTGCGCTGGTCGGCGCGTCCGACCATGCGACGACCAAGGCGCTGTACGCGAAGGACCCGGACGGGCTGGAGTTCGAGGTGTCCTGGCTGCTCCCCGCGGACCTGCTCACCGACGAGGTGCTGGCCCGCAGGACCCGGATCGGCCGGCTCGACATCGCCGCCGAGAAGGCCCGGTACGGCGGCCGGACTCGCGGCGGCGTCGGCGTGTCCGTCCCGGCCACCGCCTGAGCGCTGGCCGGGCCGGCGCCGCGCCGGCTCCCACTTGCGCAGCCCACTGGCGACACCGCCACGACGGGTACGGCTGCAGAGATCCCCGGTGCCACGCGCCGGTCGGCACCGCGTCCGCCGTCGCCCGTAGACTGGCAGTCGCGGCAAGTGAGTGCCAGGAAGCTGAGGTGTCGTGGCGACCGACTACTACGGCGTGCTGGGTGTGCGCCGGGACGCGACGGGCGAGGAGATCAAGCGGGCGTACCGCAGGATCGCGCGCGAGCTGCATCCCGACGTCAACCCGGACCCGGCTGCGCAGGAGCGGTTCAAGGAGGTCACCGCGGCGTACGAGGTGCTCTCCGACCCGCAGAAGCGCGAGATCGTCGACCTCGGCGGCGACCCGCTGGCGCCGGGCGGCGTCGGCGCGCAGGGCAACCCGTTCGCCGGCTTCGGCGGCCTGGGCGACATCATGGACGCCTTCTTCGGCGCCGCCACCGCCCGCGCCCCGCGCAGCCGGGTGCGGCAGGGCGCCGACGCGCTGATCCGCCTCGACCTCGAGCTCGCCGAGACCGCCTTTGGCACCACGAAGGACCTGACCGTCGACACCGCCGTCGTCTGCGAGACCTGCAGCGGCGCCGGCACCGCCCCGGGCACCCACCCGGCCACCTGTGACACCTGTGGTGGACGCGGCGAGGTGCAGAGCGTGCAGCGGTCGTTCCTCGGCCAGGTGATGACCAGCCGGCCCTGCCCGACCTGCTCCGGCACCGGCACCGTGATCCCGCACCCGTGCCCGAACTGCGCCGGTGACGGCCGGGTGCGGGCCCGGCGGACGGTCAGCGTGAAGATCCCCGCGGGGGTCGAGGACGGCATGCGGATCCGGCTGTCCGGCCAGGGCGAGGTCGGCCCCGGCGGCGGCCCGGCCGGCGACCTCTACGTCGAGGTGCACGAGCAGCCACACGACATCTTCACCCGCCAGGGCGACGACCTGCACTGCCGGGTGTCCCTGCCGATGACCGCCGCCGCGCTGGGCGCGTCGCTGACCCTGACCACCCTGGACGGTGAGGAGCCGATCGAGATCCGGCCCGGCACCCAGCCGGATACCGTGCTGACGCTGCGCGCCCGCGGCGTACCACACCTGCGCGGGGTCGGCCGGGGTGACCTGCTCGTCCACGTCGAGGTCAAGACGCCGACCCGGCTTGACGCCGAGCAGGAGCGGCTGCTGCGTGAGCTGGCCCAGCTGCGCGGCGAGGAGCAGCCGGCCACGACCAGGGGCCACGGCGGGGGCGGGCTGTTCTCGCGGGTGCGGGACGCGTTCAACGGCCGGTGAGCACCCCGCCGGTCTTCCTCGTCGACGTGCTGCCGGCCGGGCCGGACACGGTGCTCGGCGGAGCGGAGGGGCACCACGCCGCGTCGGTACGCCGGCTGCGACCGGGCGAGGCACTGCGCCTCGCGGACGGGCGGGGCGGGGTCGCCGAGTGCGTGGTCACCGCCGTCGAGCCCGGCGGGTTGCGGCTGGCGGTCGGCCAGGTCGTCCGGCTCGAACCGCCGCGGCCGCGCTTCGTGCTCGTCCAGGCGCTGGCGAAGGGTGACCGGGGCGAGCTCGCCGTCGAGCTGGCGACCGAGCTGGGAGTGGACGAGGTGGTGCCCTGGGCGGCCGCCCGGTCGGTCACCCGGTGGGAGGGCACGCGGGGAGAGCGGGCGCTGGCGCGGTGGCGGGCGACGGCGCGGGAGGCGGCCAAGCAGTCACGCCGAGCCTGGGTGCCCCCGGTCGCGGAGCCGCACACCACAGGGCAGGTCGCGACCCGGCTGGCCCGCTCGGCCGGGGGACTGCTGCTGGGAGAAGGCGCCGCCGAGCCGCTGACCGCCGCCCGGCTGCCGAACGACGGTGACCTGGTGCTGGTCGTGGGCCCCGAGGGCGGCCTCGACGATGCCGAGATCGCCGCGCTCACCTCGGCCGGGGGACGGCCGGTCCGGCTCGGCGACGCCGTCCTGCGTACGTCGACCGCCGGTGCGGCCGCCCTCGCCGTGCTGTCCGCCCGAACCGGCCGCTGGTCCTGACCCCGGTCGACGAGGGTCAGCGGGCGGTCGGCGCCGCGACGAACTCGAGCACGCCACGCGCGTCCGCGGTCCACACGGCGACCACGCCGGTGGCGGTCCCGACCGCGGACAGCGGGGTCAGCTCGGCCGACCAGGCGCGGGTCGGCCCGCGCCCGGTGACGGTGCCGCTCGACTGGGCGAGCGCCTCGTTCTGGCCGGGCTCCCGCAGCTCGACGCTGACCGCCGGGTCGGGCTCGCCGTCGGCCCGGCGCAGCTCGCCGCGGACGGTCACCGCGGCCGTGCCGGACAGTCGCGGCGGCGCGAGCAGCGCCAGGCTCGGCTCCCGGTCGTTGCGGGTCGCGTTCACGACGACGTACGGCGCGTCGTTGCCGACCCGGACCCGGACCAGGTAGACGAGACTGACCGACGTCCCGCCCCGCTTGACCTCCATCCGCAGGCCGGCGAGGTAGCGGCCCGCCGGCGTGGCCGTGAGGCCCTGGTCGCCGACGAACGACTGGACGAAGGTGACCGCGGCGACGTCCGGCCGGGTCAGGTCCGGATACCGGCCGGCGGCGATGTCCTTCTCGGCCCGCTCGAACCCGTCCCGCCGGGTCGGGTAGGGCCAGACGGTCACCATGTCGGCGACCCCGGCCTTGGGGATCGTCGTCTGCGGGACCGGCGGTGGCGAGGTCGACGGTGCCGGGACCGACGAGCTGCCGCGCACGCCCGGCTGCACGGAGGACCCGCCAACCTTCGTGAGCATGGACGGCAGCACGGCGACGGCGGCGATGACCGCCGCGGCGCCGGCAAGGGCCAGCGCGGGAACCCACCAGCGCGCCCACCGCCGCCGGGTGCTGGTCCGCGCCCTGATGCGGGACAGCCCGTCGCCCGCCGGGTGGACCCGGTCGGCCTCCTCGGCCAGGGCCCGACGCAGCAGCGACTCGAGGTCGCGGTCGGAGTAGCGGCTCACGGTTCTCTCCGCTCGTCGGGCAGGGCACCGGGCGCCGGCGCCAGCCGCCCGGCCGTCCCGCTCCCGCTCCCGCTCGCGCTGCGAGCCCTCGCGCTCACGGTGCCCTCCGCTCGTCCGGCAGGGCACCGGGCGCGGGCGCCAGCCTCCCGGCCGTCTCGCTCCCGCTCGCGCTGCGAGCCCTCGCGCTCACGGTGCCCCCTGCAGCGCGGACCGCAGCGCGGCCATGCCGCGTGAGGCGTGGCTCTTGACAGCTCCGGTGCTGATCCCCATTGCCTCGGCGATCTGTGCCTCCGACAGGTCACCGTAGTAGCGCAGCACCAGGCACTCGCGCTGGCGGGCCGGCAGCGAGCGCAGCGCGCGGACCACCCGGTCCCGCTCGAGCCGCTCCAGCGCGCCGTGCTCGGCGGAGGGCGCGTCCGGCATCGGCTTCGGCGCGTGCTTCTGCGCCACCATCCGCCGGCGCAGCCGGGAGCGGGCCAGGTTGACCACGGTCGTGCGCAGGTAGCCGACGGCGGCCTCCGGGTCGCGGATGCGGCCCCACGCGCCGTGCATCTTCACGTACGCGTCCTGCACGACCTCCTCGCTGAGCCCGACGTCATCGAGCAGCAGCGACGCGAGCCGGACCAGCGAGCGGTAGTGCGCTGTGTAGAGCGCGGTCAACGCGCTGTCGGCGTCCAGCCGGGCCGCCTCCCGCGTCACGGCCGGCACCGTACCGGTGTCGAACGCCGCGCCGCGCAGCGCCAGTGTGCCGGTCACAACCTCCAGGACGCGCACCCGGACCGGCGGGTTTACCGGCACATCAGCGAGACGGCCGGGTGCGCTGGACCGGCGACCGCGTGACTGCTCACCGGCATCGGACCGAGCACGCGCCGGTCTGCGCGGCCGCGCTGCCCTTAGGATCGGCGACCGTGACCGAGGCCGACTGCCTGTTCTGCAAGATCGCGGCCGGGCAGCTCCCGGCGACCGTCGTCCGCGACGACGAGCTCACACTGGCCTTCCGCGACCTCAACCCGCA
>DASPYH010000129.1:0-3070 GCA_035636875.1 Mycobacteriales bacterium
GACCGAAGACCAGCAGCGCGACCACGAGGAGGGTGACGATCTCGAGCCACCCCAGGCTGCCGAACACGCCACCCAGCCTAACCCGGGCCGCCGCCCGGTGGGCACCGTCCGGACGGGGCCGGCGCGCGACGAGGGACCGCACCCGCGTCGGCCCGAGCCGTGGCCCCGCCTGGCACGCAGGTCGATCCGACTGACCGTGGGGTGCGCAAGGTCGGCGATCGCTGCGGCGCAGCCCGGCAGTCCTCGGCAGGTCACTCGGACGACCACGGACGCCTTCCGCGTCGGCCGGGCGCTGGCCCCCGCCCGCGAGACGACGTCGGCAGGTCAGTCGGCCGAACAGGGCCACCCACCTCGCCCGGGTTGGCCCACCCGCGAGCAGGCGTCGGCAGCTCAGTCCGACTGGAGGAGGACCCCCGCCGACGCGGTCCGGCCGCCCCGGACGTACGTCAGCTTCACCTGCTCGCCGATCTTGTGCGACCTGATCTGCACGACCAGGTCGTCCGAGCCGCCGACCAGCCGATCGCCGACCCGGGTGATCACGTCGCCGGCGCGGATGCCGGCCCTGGCCGCCGCGCTCCCCGCGGCGACGCTCTCCACCAGGGCGCCGTCGCGGGCGCCGTCGGTGACCGACCTGGCGGCGACCCCGAGAGTCGCGTGCCGCGCCCGGCCGGTGCGGATCAGCTGCTGGGCGACGTCGCGGGCCTCGTTGATCGGGATGGCGAAGCCGAGCCCGATGCTGCCCGGCTGGCCCTGCCCGCTGCCCAGCGAGAGGATCGCGGAGTTGATCCCGACCACGGCGCCTGACCCGTCGACCAGAGCGCCGCCGGAGTTGCCCGGGTTGATCGCGGCGTCGGTCTGGATCGCGTTGATGACCGCGTCCGTGTCGTTGCCGGAGCCGCTCTGGCCGCTGAGCCGGACCGGCCGGTTGAGGGCGCTCACGATCCCGGACGTCACGGTGCTCCGCAGGCCGAGCGGTGAGCCGATCGCGATCACCGGATCGCCGACGGCGAGCTTCGCCGAGTCGCCCAGCGCGGCCACCGTCAGACCCTGCTTCTCCACCCTCACCACGGCCAGGTCGGACTTGGGGTCCTGACCGACGACCTTGACCTGAGCCGCGGACTGGTCCGAGAACAGCGCCCTGATGCTGCCGCCCGGCCCGGTGACCGCGTTGGAGATCACGTGGTTGTTGGTCAGCACGTAGCCGCGGCCGTCGATGACGACGCCGGACCCGGTGCCGGAACCGCTCGAGGAGCGGACCTCGATCGACACGACCGCGGGCAGCACCCGCCGGGCGATGTCGGCGACAGAGCCGGGCGGCCGGTTCACCGGTGGGCTCACCTGGGTGAGCGTGGCCCCCGGGTCGAGCAGTGCCGGGGTGAACCGGGAGGCGGCGAGGTAGCCGACCACGCCCCCGCCAAGCCCGGCGAGCAGCGCGGCGACGAGCAGTACCAGCGCGGCGGTCAGCGAGAGCTGCCGCAGTCGCCAGCGGTCGCGGCCGGTCGGGGCGGGCAGTGACCGCGGCTCCGGCTGCCAGCCGTCGCCGAAGACCGGGGGGGCGCCGAGGTACGCGGAGGAGCGGGCGTCGCGCCAGGGGTCCCGGGGCGCGTCCGGCTTCCACCAGGGCGACTCCGGCGCCGGCTTCGGATCGCGGACGGCTCCGGGCGGCGGGTCGAACGAGTCCTGGACGCCGGTCGGGCGAGCGAAGTTGCGTCGCAGCGCGGGTGCCGGAGGCGCCGGCGGCGGCGGGGGGGCCGGCGGCGGGGGCGCCCCGGGCGCGAACGACGAGTCGACCCCGGCTGGGCGGCCGAACGCGGCGGCCTCCGGTGACGGCGGCCGGCCCGTGCCGACGGTGCCGTTAACCCGGCCGTCCTGCTGCGTCATCGACCCCTCCGAGGCACGACATCCACCCTGCCGCAGCCCCCGTCAAGTCCCCGTCAGGTAATCCGGCGCCGACACGACGTGGTCACCGACCGCGGCCCCCGGCAGCGGGTACGGCGACCGCTCAGCCCAGCGGTCGAGGTGCCAGCCTGGCGGTCGTGAGTCGGTCAGCGGCCGTGCGACCGGCTGCCGCCCAGCACGTCCTGCCGCGTCGCCTGGCCGGTGACGCGGAAGGTCCGCGCCTCCACCGGGATGCCCGCGTTCGTGTCCGCGACGAGCTGGCTCGACGGCGAACCGGGCGCGCCGCCGGGGCGAGCGGGCGCCGCGGTGTTCGGCACCGTCGTCGACGCGGCGGAGGCGATCACGCCGAACGCGAGCCCGGCGAGCGAGAACGCCAGCCCGCGGCGGCCGCGGCGCAGCCGGGCCGCGGATACGGCGAAGGGAGCCGGACGCTGGGCCGGGCGGGCGGCGGCCTGACCGGGACCGGACGGCCCGGCGGGGCGAGCCGCGCCGTTCGGGCGCCGGCCGGCCGGCCCGGCCACGGCCAACTCGGCAGCCGGGGCGACCAGCCGGGACCGCTCGACCACCCTCGGCTCGACCGGGGCCGGGGCCCGCGCCGCCGGTGCCCACACGAACTCGCCGTGGTCCACGGCCAGCACGAGGTCTCCCCCGCCGAGGTCGGCGGTCATCGGCACCTGGAGCAACCGGGCCATCAGTCCGGTCGGCAGCTCGGGATCGGGCGCCGCCGCCATCATCACCTTCGCCTCGCACTGGGCCTCGACCGCCGCGCGACAGCTCGCGCACCCGCGCAGGTGCCTCTCGGCGCGGTCGCACGCGGCCGACGACAGCACGCCGTCCGCGTACGCCGCGATCGCCTCTTCGGCCAGGTGCACGTCCGGCAACGTCACGGCGCACCTCCCTCCGACGTCGGCGTCGGATCGTCGAGGGCCGCGCCGTCGGACCCGCGGGAGCGCTCCACCGCGGACCGCGGAGCCCGGTGGGCGAGCGCCTCGCGGAGCAGCAGCCGGCCGCGGTGGATCCGGGACCGGACCGTGCCGAGCTTGATGTTGAGGGTCGCGCCGATCTCCTCGTACGACAGGCCCTCGATGTCGCAGAGCACGACGGCCGCGCGGAAGTCGGGCGGCAGCGCGTCGAGCGCCGCCTGGACGTCGGGGTCGAACGCGCCGTCGGC
>DASPYH010000130.1:0-2793 GCA_035636875.1 Mycobacteriales bacterium
GGCGTGTCCCGCGGACCTTCGGCGGCGCGGGACCGGCTGCCCGCGCGGAGGCGCGCATGGGTATGGACGCCGACCGGCGGCGCCCGGCGGTCGCACCGGTAGAGGCTCCGCTACAGGCACGCCCGCCGGGCTGGCCGGATCGGCTGCCCCGCCCGGAGGCGCGCACGGGCATGGACGCCGGCCGCATCCACCAAGATCCCCGGGACACGCCCCAGTCCGCCTCACTCCACCCACACCAGGTAGAGCGGGCAGGACTCGGCCCGCGGGGGCTCCCGGGTGATGGCCCAGCGATACCAGTCGTGCTCGGAGCAGATGGTGACCGCGAGGTCGCCGTCGGCGTCGAGGTACGCCTCGCTGACCGCCCGCCGGTGCCGCACCGGACCCGCCGGCTGCACCACCACGACCCGCCGTCCGGTGAGGTCCGGCACGTCGCTGGCGCGCCGGGCCGGCCGAGCCGGGGGCGCGTCGGGGGTGACCAGCCGGTCGAAGACTCCGGCCGGCCCCGGCGACCCCTCGCTCGGCGCGGGTGTCAGCTCGCCCTGCTCGAGCCAGACCCGGTCCGCCCGGTACGGCGAGGTGGGCACCGGTTCCCGCCGGATCCGCGAGCGGTACCAGTCGTGCTCGCTGACCACGTCGACGTAGTCCTCGCCGTCGCCGGCCGGGTAGGGCTCGCTCACCGCCCGCACGTCGTATCGGAACGCGCCGGGCGGTTCGGCCAGCACCACCCGCCCGTCGAGCAGCGGCCCTGCGGTCAGCGCGGGCACCGGCCGCCACCCGGCCGGCACCGCGAGATACCACTCCCCGCTTCCCACGGGCACCGACCCTAGCCCGGGCGACGAACGTGCCCGACCCGACCACGCGAGGCCTGAGACCGGCTGGGGTCCGCCGCCCTCGGCGGAGCTCGCTGGACGAAGCCCGGTCAACCGGACCAGCGGCACCCACCGCCCGTCCGGGCGACGCGAGCCTGAGAAGCGGCCGGGGTCCTCCGCCGGCCACGCGAGCCTGAGAAGCCGCCAGGGTCCTCCGCCATCGGCGGGGCTCGCTGGACGAAGCCCGGTCGAGACCGGACCAGCGGCACCACCTGGACGTCCGGGGGTGCGGGGGCCCTGCCCCCGAAAGCTACCCCGTGACGATCCGGCGGATCGAGACGATGCCGGTGAGGCTGCGCGCGGGGCTGAGCCGCACCTGGGCGCCGGTGTACGGCGCCTCCACCACCATCCCGCGCCCCACGTACATCCCGATGTGCCCCGCGCGGGTGGGCGAGCCGAGCGAGCCCTCGATGGCGATCAGGTCGCCCGGCTGGACGTCCGGGGGCCGCACCTCCTGGCCGACCGTGGCCTGGTCGGCCGCCACCCGCGGCAGCGAGACGCCGGCATGCGCGTACGCCTGCTGCACCAGCGAGGAGCAGTCGCAGCGCCCCATCGCGTCGGAGCCGAAGGGGTCGGTGCAGGCGCCGCCCCACTGGTACCAGGAACCGACCTGGCCGACCGCCCAGGACATCGCCGTGTCGATGATCCGGTTGCCGGTCAGCTCGATCTGGCCCGGCTCCGGCGGCGGCACCGGGCCCTCGCCGCCACCGACGAGCCCCGGCGTGAGCGCCCACTCGGAGGCGAGGTCGAGGATGCGCCGGACGTACGCCTGGGTCTCCTGGTACGGCGGGACGCCCTGGTACGCCAGCACGGCGGCAGGTCCGGCGTTGTAGGCGGCCAGCATCAGCGCGGTGCGGTCGCCGGGAACCCCCGCCACCTGCGCTGCGATCGCGGTGTCGTAGCGGGCCGCCGCCGGGACCGCGTCCTGGGGGTCGAACGGGTCCGCCCTGCCGTCGCCGTTCTCGTCCCGGCCGTGTGCGGCCCAGGTACCGGGCATGAACTGGGCGATGCCCTGGGCGCCGACCGGGGAGACCACCCGCGGGTCGAAGCCGGACTCCTGGAAGAGCTGGGCGGCGAGCACGCTCTCGGTCAGGTTGGGGTTGCCGGCGGCCTGCACGGCCGGCCCGATCAGGCTGAGGATGCGGGCGGGCACCGGGACCCCGCCCTTGAGCATCCCGCCGGCCACCCCGCCGGGCGGCACGTCCGCGTTGCCGACGCTGCCGCCGGCGATCGCGGAGACGAGGATGGCGGCGAGGAGCAGGAGCACGAGCGGTACCGCGATGGGTGCGCCCAGCACCAGCAGCAGCGTCCGGCGGCTCATCCGTCGTGCCCCGCCCGCTCAGGTGTCCGCGAGCAGCCGGGAGACGAGCCACTGCCCGCCTTCGCCACGGGTCACCAGGAGGGTCGTCGCGGCGTCGGTGGACTGCTCGGCACCGGTGCCGGCGGTCGGCCGCACGACCTGGCGGAACTCCACCCGGGCGTACGCGGCCGTCGCGGTGGGTGCGGGAGCGCCGTCCGGCACTCCGACGGCGACGATCTCGACGCCGACCGTCGCCCGCTGCCGCAGCCACTGCGTCCACTCGTAGTCGCCCCGCCGGCTGTCCGCGGTCACCAGCGCGTAGAGCTGCGGGGTGACGTACGGCTTCGTCCGCCGGTAGGAGTCGGCGAAGGCCCGGTCGCCACCGGGGCGGGCGTCGTGCGAGTTGGCGGCGGTCACGTAGTCGATGGCGACCTGGCGCGGCGCGGCGGCGAGGGCCGGCGCGGGCCGCGGGGCGACGGGCGTCGCCGGGCCGGTGGTCCCGGGCAGCCCGCTCGGCTCGGGGGTTGCCGGGCTGCCGGCCGGGGGCGCCGGGCTCGCCCCGCGGGCCAGCGCGTCGCCCTCCGGCGCGCGGTCGCGGATCGGGCCGGCGGCGAGCGCGACCCC
>DASPYH010000131.1:0-2112 GCA_035636875.1 Mycobacteriales bacterium
CGTGGGACGACCGGACGCCGGGCGTGCCGGTCGACTCGGGACGCCCGCGGGATCCGTCGACCGACCACCGAGCCCCCTACTCGACCGCCGAGGATCCGCGGATCAACCGCGGCACGGCGCCCGCCCAGGCGCCGAGATGGCGCGGCCGACGAGCGGACGCCCCCGGACCGGGCGGCGGGTGCGGCGCTCGGGTGGGTGGCCGGCTGGTGCGCCTCAGCGCATCCAGCGGTCCGCGACCGCGGCGCGATCGACGACGCAGCGCCGGCCGATCCGGCGGCGCTCGCGCAGCGCCCACGGCAGCAGCCGGGCGTACGAGGCCAGCACACACAGCCGCAGCCCCGGCCGGAAGTGCGGCGCGGGCGGCACCGGCCGGCGCAGCGCCCGCTTCGCGGCGAGGCTGGCCGTGGTGAGCGGGAACCGCGCGACCTCCCGGGCCGCGACCCCGGCCGGCGCGCACCGGGTCAGGGTGAGCAGCCGGTTGCGCTCGTTGTGGAACGAGAACGACGCCGACGCCTGGTCCGCGCTGGCGGAGTGGACGTGCCGGACCACGGCGTCCGGGACGTACCCGATCCGGCCGCCGGCCAGCCGCAGCCGCCACGAGGTGTCCGTGTCCTCGTAGTAGAGGAAGTACGGCGCCGGGAAGCCACCGGCGGTGCGCACCGCGCCGGTCCGCAGCAGCGCGGCGCCGCCGGAGAAGCCGAAGACCTCGGCGGGGACGTCGTACGGCGGCCCGTCCGGCTCGCCGAGCCCGCGGTCCGCGCCGTACCCGTCCGGGCGCAGCAACACCCCGGCGTTGTTGACCCGACCGGCGCCGCCGGCCGGTCCGGCCGCGGTGGAGGCGAGCAGCAGCCGCGAGGTCGCCGCGACCAGCCCGGGGTCGGCGACCAGCGCGGCCCGCAGTGCCGCCAGCCAACCGGGCGCCGGGAGCGCGTCGTCGTTGAGCAGCGCGACGTACGGGGTGCGCACGTCGTCGAGTCCGGCGGCGGCCCCGCCGGCGAAGCCGGCGTTGCGAGGCAGCCGCAGGACCCGGGCCTCCTCGTACTTCTCCAGCAACTCCGCGGTGCCGTCGGTGGAGGCGTTGTCCACCACCAGCAGCCGGTGCGGCACCGTCTGCCCGCGCAGCGCCTCCAGGCACGCCGCGAGCAGGTCCCGCGCTCGCCAGGTCACCACGAGCACGGTGACGTCGGGCTCGGCGGCCGGCGTCACGAGGCGCGCACCACGTCGCGCATCCACGCGATGGTGCGCTTCAGCCCGTCGTCCAGCCCGACCACCGGCTCCCAGCCCAGCGCGGCGCGGGCCAGCGCGATGTCCGGCTGCCGCACGCCGGGGTCGTCGACGGGCCGCGGCACGAACTCCACCGGCACGTCCGCCTCCGCCAGGGCGGCGATCCGGCGGGCCAGGTCGAGGACCGAGATCTCGTCCGGGTTCCCGAGGTTGACCGGGCCGGCAAGGTGGGCGCGCACCAGCCGGACGATGCCGTCCACCAGGTCGTCGACGTAGCAGACCGACCGGGTCTGGGAGCCGTCCCCGGCGACCGTCAGCGGCTGGCCGGTCAGCGCCTGCCGGACGAAGGTGGGGATCGCCCGCCCGTCGTCCGGCCGCATCCGCGGCCCGAAGGTGTTGAAGATCCGCACGATCGCCGTGTCCACCCGGTGCTCACCCCGGTACGCCGTGGTCAGCGCCTCGGCGAACCGCTTAGCCTCGTCGTAGACCCCGCGCGGCCCGACCGGGTTCACGTGCCCCCAGTACGACTCCGGCTGCGGGTGCACCTGCGGGTCGCCGTACACCTCGGAGGTCGAGGCGAGCACGAAGCGGGCGCCCTTCTCCCGGGCCAGCCCGAGCGCGTGCAGGGTGCCGATCGCACCCACCTTGAGCGTGTGGATCGGCAGCCGCAGGTAGTCGGCCGGGGAGGCCGGCGAGGCGAAGTGCAGCACGGCGTCGACCGGCCCGGGGACGTGGACGAAGTCGGTGACGTCCGCCCGGACCAGCCGGAACGGGCCGATCCCGAGCAGGTGGGCGACGTTCACCGGGCCGCCGGTGACGAAGTTGTCCAGGCAGACGACCTCCCAGCCGTCGGCGAGCAGCCGCTCGCAGAGGTGGGAGCCGAGGAAG
>DASPYH010000132.1:0-6395 GCA_035636875.1 Mycobacteriales bacterium
CCCGCTGCTGACCGGCTGCACGACGATCCTGTACGAGGGGAAGCCGGTCGGCACGCCGGACGCCGGCGCCTTCTGGCGGGTGGTCGCCGAGCACGGCGTCGACGTGCTGTTCACCGCACCGACCGCGTTCCGGGCCATCCGCAAGGAGGATCCGGACGGCCGGCTGCTCGCGCGGTACGACGTCGGGAAGCTGCGGGCGCTCTTCCTGGCCGGCGAGCGGCTGGACCCCGACACGTACCGGTGGGCTGCCGACCTGCTCGGCATCCCGGTGGTCGACCACTGGTGGCAGACCGAGACCGGCTGGCCGGTGGCGTCGAACCCGCTCGGGCTGGAGCCGCTGCCGCCCAAGCCCGGCTCGCCGACGGTGCCGCTGCCCGGCTACGACGTGCGCGTGCTGGACTCGGCCGGCGCCGAGGTGCCGGCCGGGACGGACGGGGCGATCGTCATCCGGCTGCCACTGCCGCCCGGCACGCTGCCGACGCTGTGGTGGGACGACGAGCGCTACGTCTCCTCGTACCTGTCCCGCTACCCGGGCCACTACCTGACCGGCGACGGCGGGCACGTGGACTCCGACGGCTACCTGTTCGTCATGGGCCGGATCGACGACGTGATCAACGTTGCCGGGCACCGGCTGTCCACCGGATCGATGGAGGAGGTGCTGGCCGGCCACCCCGCGGTCGCCGAGTGCGCCGTGATCGGGGTGGCCGACCAGCTCAAGGGCCAGGTGCCGCGCGGCTTCGTGGTGCTCAAGGCCGGGGTCTCGGCGGACCCCGCCGACGTGTCGGCCGAACTGGTGCGGCGGGTGCGGGACGAGATCGGCCCGGTGGCGGCGCTGCGGCGGGTCGACGTGGTGCGGGCGCTGCCGAAGACCAGGTCCGGCAAGATCCTGCGGGCGTCGATGCGGGCGATAGCGGACGGGCAGGACGCGCCGGTGCCGTCCACGATCGAGGACCCGGCCGTGCTTGACGCGCTCCGCCCCGTCCTGACCGGGCCGTGACACCGCTCAGCTCCTCCGTGGCTGAGGCGGCATCCCGGTCCTCGCGCGGCGAGTCAGTCGCGGCGGCCGGTGCGCCGGAACTGCTGGACGAGGAAGACCAGCAGCGCGATCCCGCACCCGACGAAGCCGAGGTCGACCAGCAGGCCGACCGGCCCGTCCAGGCTCACCGCTTCCTCGCCGGCACGTCGAACTCCTCGCACACCGCCCGCCAGACCCGCTTGGCGTCCTCCCCGGACTCCAGTGCCTGGTCGACCGTCCGGCCACCGAGCCGGGCGAGCACGTGGTCGTGCGCGACCGACTCGGCGTATCCCTCGCCGAACTGGTCGCGCATCCGGGTCCAGAAGTCCGACAACCGCACCGGTCCAGGGTAGGCATGGCCGGGCGTCGGCGTGTCGCGCCTTGATCGAACAGGTGTTCGGCTAACTTGTCACCAGGACGGGTCGAGATCCACAGATCGGCCCGCGCCGGTTCAAAATCGTCGGTGGTCCGGCCTAGCGTCGGCGGCGACGAGGAAACCGACGACCGATCGACCGCGAAGGTGGATTCGATGCCAGCACTCGACCGCGACAAGGCGCTCGACGTCGCGCTCGCCCAGATCGACAAGCAGTTCGGCAAGGGCTCGGTGATGCGCCTCGGCGACGAGATGCGGGCACCGATCCAGATCATCCCCACCGGGTCGATCGCGCTCGACGTCGCGCTCGGCATCGGCGGCCTGCCCCGCGGCCGGGTGGTGGAGATCTTCGGCCCGGAGTCCTCCGGCAAGACCACGGTCGCGCTGCACGCGGTGGCCAGTGCGCAGGCGGCCGGCGGGATCGCCGCGTTCATCGACGCGGAGCACGCGCTCGACCCGGACTACGCAAAGGCGCTCGGCGTGGACACCGACGCTCTGCTGGTCTCCCAGCCCGACACCGGTGAGCAGGCGCTGGAGATCGCCGACATGCTGATCCGCTCGGGTGCGCTCGACGTCATCGTCATCGACTCGGTGGCAGCGCTGGTGCCGCGCGCGGAGATCGAGGGTGAGATGGGCGACAGCCATGTCGGCCTGCAGGCCCGATTGATGAGCCAGGCGCTGCGCAAGATCACCGGTGCGCTCAACAACTCCGGCACCACCGCGATCTTCATCAACCAGCTCCGGGAAAAGATCGGTGTGCTCTTCGGCTCACCCGAGACCACGACGGGTGGGCGGGCGCTGAAGTTCTACGCGTCGGTTCGCATCGACGTGCGGCGGATCGAGACGCTCAAGGACGGTTCCGACGCGGTCGGCAACCGGACCCGGGCCAAGGTCGTGAAGAACAAGGTGGCCCCGCCGTTCAAGCAGGCCGAGTTCGACATCGTGTACGGGCAGGGCATCAGCCGGGAGGGCTCGCTGCTGGACGTCGGCGTCGACCAGTCGATCATCCGCAAGTCCGGCGCCTGGTACACGTACGAGGGCGACCAGCTCGGCCAGGGCAAGGAGAACGCACGCTCCTTCCTTCGGGACAACCCCGACCTGGCCGACGAGATCGAGAAGAAGATCAAGGAGAAGCTGGGCATGGGCGCGCGCTTTGACGAGGACGCGGCGGTTCCCGCCCCGGTCGACTTCTGATCGTGCGACGGGACCGCTCGAGCGAGGTTCCGGGTCGTCTGGAGGGCGCGTCGGATGATCCGGAGTCGATGGCCCGGGCGATCTGCCTGCGGCTGCTGACCGCCCAGCCGCGGACCCGGGCCGAGCTGGCGGCGGCTCTCGCGCGGCGCAAAGTGCCCGCCGTGGCCGTCGAGGCCGTGCTGGGTCGGCTCACCGAGGCGGGCCTGATCGACGACCGTGCGTTCGCCGAGGCGTGGGTGGGCTCCCGGCACGCCGGGCGGGGCCTGGCCCGTCCCGCGCTCGCGGCCGAGCTTCGCCGCCGAGGGGTGGACAGCGCGACCGTGAGCGAGGCGGTGGCCACCCTGCACCCGGGCGCCGAGGAACGTACGGCCCATGAGCTGGTGCGCCGGCGGCTTCCGTCGACCCGGCGGCTCGACCAGCCGGTCCGGGTGCGCCGCTTGGTCGGGATGCTCGCCCGCAAGGGCTATCCACCCGGTCTCGCCGCCCGGGTCGTCCGGGTGGAGCTCGCCGCAGAAGGCATCGACCCCGGCGAGGTCGGGCTCGACGATCCGGTCCCGGACGACGGCTGACTGTGGCCCGAACGGGTGACTCTCGAGCGGAGGTCGAGACGCCGTCGCCGTCCCTCACCCGATGCGGTTTCTTGACCCGCCGGTAGGCCGGACTTAGCCTCAGCGGCACGAGGAGTCCACCTCGCGCCCGGGTCGGTCGGCATCGGACGCGACAGACATAGAGCAGACAGCACCGCCTCACCCGCCCGCCTGCGGGCGAATGACGTTGCAGCGCCGGCAGCTCAGAGCCTGCCGGACCTCGCGTCGGCAGCCAGCCGACGTCCCGGTCGCCGTCCGGCGGCCCCCAGCGCCGAGGTCCTCCTCACGGTGACCTGTGCCGCGTGCCTCCGCAGCGCTCGGCCCGCCGGAACGGAGGTGGGTGCGGTGCTCGTTGAGATCGTCCTGGTGGTGGCAGTCCTCGCCCTGCTCGCCGCGGTCGGCGTCCTGGCGGTCCGGCTCCGGGCCGCCAGGCGCCCCGCGACCCGCAGCGATGCCGCCCGTCCGGCTTCCGGCGGCGCCGCGCCCGGCGCCCCCGCCCGTCCCGACCCGACGCTCGACCGGGCGTCCGACGCCGGCATCGCTCCGGCGGCCGTCGTCGGGTGGAGCGGTGCCCGGTCCGACGGCACCGCCGCGGGAGTGCGTCCGCCCGACGGCAGCCGGAGCGAGGAGCTGCTGACCGAGGCCCGCCGCACGCTCGAGGGCGAGCTGTCCGCGCTCCGTCTCGAGGCGGTCCAGTCCGCCGCGGCCGCAAGGGCCGAAGCGGAGACGGTCGCAGCCAGCGCCCGCCGGCTCGCCCAGGCGGAGGCCGACGCGATCCGCCGCGGCGCCCAGGCGGAGGCCAAGGCGATCCGGGCCGCCCTGCAGGCGGAGGCGGAGAAGTCCCGGCGGCAGGCCGAGCTCGAGGCGTCCAGCAGCCTGCTCGACGCCCGTCGCCAGGCCGAGCGGGAAGCCGGCGAGATCACCGAGACCGCCCGCGCGCTGAAGCTCGACCTCGAGCGCCGGGAGACCCGGCTCGCGGAGCGCGAGGAGCGTCTGGACGGCGAGACCCGCCGGGTTGAGCTGCGCGACCGCGAGCTGGCAACCGCGGAGCGCGCGCTCGCCGACCGCGAGGGCGAGCTCGCGGTCCGCACCGCCGAGCACGAGCGCGAGCTCGAGCGAATTGCCGGTCTCACGGCCGCCGAGGCGCGCGCGGAGCTGTTGCGGGCCGTGGAGGAGCGCACTCGCCGTGAGACCGCGATCCTGGTACGGGACCTGGAGGCAGAGGCGGTCGCTGAAGGGGAGCAGCGGGCCCGGCGCATCGTGGTCGATGCCATCCAGCGGGTGGCGAGCGAGCAGACCGCGGAGAGTGTGGTCAGCGTGCTGCACCTGCCCGCGGACGAGATGAAGGGCCGGATCATCGGTCGCGAGGGCCGCAACATCCGCGCGTTCGAGTCGGTGACCGGAGTCAACCTGATCATCGACGACACTCCCGAGGCCGTGCTGCTGTCCTGCTTCGACCCGGTCCGCCGGGAGATCGGCAGGATCACGCTGGAGAAGCTGGTCCTCGACGGCCGGATCCACCCGCACCGGATCGAGGAGGTGTACGAGCGCAGTAAGGAGGAGGTGGAGGAGCTCTGCGTGCGGGCCGGCGAGGACGCGCTGGTCGAGGTCGGCGTGTCGAACGTCCACCCGGAGCTCGTCACCGTGCTCGGCCGGCTGCGCTACCGCACCTCGTACGGGCAGAACGTGCTCAAGCACCTGATCGAGACCGCGCACATCGCCGGCATCATGGCCGCGGAGCTCGGCCTGGAGCCGGCGACGATCAAGCGCGGCGCGTTCCTGCACGACATCGGCAAGGCCCTCACCCACGAGGTCGAGGGCAGCCACGCGCTCATCGGAGCGGAGCTCGCCCGCAAGTACGGGGAGAGCGACGAGGTCGTGCACGCCATCGAGGCACACCACAACGAGGTCGCTCCCCGCACGGTCGCCGCGGTCTTGACCCAGGCCGCCGACGCCTGCTCGGGCGGTCGCCCGGGCGCGCGCCGGGAGAGCCTGGAGTCCTACGTCAAGCGACTCCAGCGCATCGAGGAGATCGCCGGCGGCAAGCCGGGGGTGGAGCGGGTGTTCGCCATGCAGGCCGGCCGCGAGGTCCGGGTGATGGTGCAGCCGGATCGGGTGGACGACCTCAGCGCGCAGATGCTCGCCCGGGAGGTCGCGCAGCAGATCGAGGACGAGCTGACCTACCCCGGTCAGATCCGCGTCACCGTCGTCCGCGAGTCGCGGGCGACCGAGATCGCCCGTTAGCCAGCGGTGCGCCGTCCACCCGACTGGGCGGCCCGGGCACGAGTGAGCAGTCCGGCCATCGGGTGACCAGCTACCCGCGCGCACTCGATGACGGAGGGTGTCACCTGCGGCCGAGACTGCTCACTCGGCGACGTGGGTTGGGGCTGCCTGCTCGGCGACGTGGGCTGGCGAGGTCGGCGACGTGGGTTGGGGCTGCCTGCTCGGCGACATGGGCTGGCGAGGTCGGCGGCGAGGGCGGGGAATGCCCGCTCGGCGGTGAGGCCTGCCTGGGCCGGCGGCCGGGCGGGTCAGGGCGCGACGGGCTGCCGGAGCGGTTCCGGCGCCGCTCCGCCGCCGCCGATCTCGGTCGCGGGACCCAGCTCCAGGCCGGGCCGGCCCGCGCGGCCGGTGCGCCGCTCCAGCCACTGGGCGAACCAGCCCAGCATCAGGTTGATGACGATGTAGATGGCGGCGACCAGGATGGACGCCTGCACGATGTTCCCGAACTCGGTGCCGATCTGGTTTGCCTGCCGGAGCAGCTCGACGTAGCCGATCACGTAGCCGAGCGCGGAGTCCTTGAGCAGCACGACCAGCTGGGCGATCAGCACGGGCAGCATGAACCGGACCGCCTGGGGGAGCAGCACGATGCGTATCACCTGGTTCTTGCGCAGGCCGATCGCGTACGCCGCCTCGGACTGGCCACGTGGCACCGCGAGCACGCCGGCCCGGACGATCTCCGCGATGACCGAGCCGTTGTAGAGGGTGAGACCGAAGACGACGGCCGCGAACGCGCTGATCGCCACGCCGAGGATCGCGAACGAGCCGAAGAACGCGAAGAAGATCAGGATCAGCAGCGGGATCGCCCGGAACACCTCGACGACGGTGGCGCTGGGCACCCGCACCCACCAGCGCTCCGAGAGCCGGCCGAGCCCAAGCAGGGTGCCGAGCGCGAGCGCCAGCACACCGGCGACCGCGGCGGCCCTCAACGTGCCGAGCAGCCCCG
>DASPYH010000133.1:0-4588 GCA_035636875.1 Mycobacteriales bacterium
TACGATCCCGTGACCGGGTCGGGGCCAGGAACCGGGGGAAGCCGGCAGGTCCACCTACTCCGTTGCGCCCGCACGCCGGGTGCCGGAGCGGGAAGGCCGGCTGACCCGGGCGGCCCCGCCGGCCGGTCGTGGGGGGACGGCCGGCGGGGGACGCCGCCCGCGCCGCGACGCGGTCGACAACCCCCGCGGGTACCCTCGTGCGGTGGAGTCCGGGACGGCGCTGCGGGTGCGGCGCGCCGAGCGGCCGCTGGGTGACCTGCGGCCGCTGGAGGCCTTCACCCCCAAGGTGCTCTACGCGGTGGACGGGGCCGTCGCCAACCTCGACCTCAGCACCGATCCGGAGGCGCTCGCCGCCGCCGCCCGCGCCGCGGTCGCCGTCGGCGGTGGGCACGTGCTGGACGAGACCGCGGTGGTCTTCCCCAATGGCGCGGTCACCCTCGTGCTGGTGCTGGCCGAGTCGCACCTGTCGGTGCACACCTGGCCGGAGGAGCACCTGGTCGCCGTCGACCTGTTCAGCTGCGGCGCGATCGAGGGGCAGGCCGTGGTGGACGAGCTGGTGCGCCGCCTCGGGCTCGGGCAGGTGGCGATGCGCCGGGTCGTCCGCGGGCCCGCCCCCACCTCGTGAACGGCGAGCGGGTCTGCATCGAGGTGGCCGAGGCGGTGCGGCTCGCCGAGGGACCGCCGGGCGTACGGGCGGTGGTACGCGCGATCGCCCGCGGCGCCGGCTCGACCCGTGCCGCCGGCCGGGCCACCTCGCTGCCGCTGCCGCTGGTGGCCGCGGTCTGCGGGGAGCTGCGTGCCCGGGGAGTGCTCACCGCCGAGCGGCCGGCCCGGCTGACCCCGGAAGGGCAGGCCGCCTTCGGCGAGGGCGGCGTGTCCGTCACCGGGCGCTGCCCGGCCTGCGCCGGCCGCGGTCTGGTCCTGCCCGACGAGGCCGCGCTGGTCGAGGCGCTGGCGGCCGCGGCGGCGGACGCACCGCCGGTCCGGGTCGAGCTGGACCAGACCCACTGCACCGTCGAGACCAAGGTGCGCCGGGTGCTGGCGATGCACGACGCCGGCGCGCTCGCCGGCCGCCGGGTGCTGGTGCTCGGCGACGACGACCTCGTCTCGCTGGCCCTCGCCGCCTTCAGTGCCCGGTACGGTCCGGCCGCCGGTCCCGCGTCGCTCACCGTGGTGGAGATCGACCCGGTGCTGGTGGCATACCTGCGCGGCCGGCTGGCGGGCGCCCCGTTCCCGGTCGACGTGGTGGCGCACGATCTGCGCACCCCGCTGCCGGACCGGCTGCTCGCCGCGATGGACACGGTGCAGACGGACCCGCCGTACACGGTGGCTGGCGCTGAGCTCTGCCTCGCCCGTGCGGTCAGCGCGCTGCGGCCGGGCGCCGGCGCGGACGTGTTCCTCTGTCTCGGCGTGCGCCGGCCGACCGAGACGGTGCGGCTGCAGGAGGCGATGAGCCGGCTGGGGCTCGCGGTGCGGTCGCTCGTGCCGGGCTTCAACGAGTACGTCGGGGCGGGCGTGCTCGGCGGGACGAGCGCGCTGTGGCACCTGGTCAGCGCCGGGAGCGCGGCTGTCACCGGCGACGCCGCGGCGGGGAGGGTCCCGGCGACCAGACCCGTGGCCGCTTCGCGGCGTGCCACCGCGGCGCGTGCCGCCCGGAGCCCTGGCGGCGGCGACACCGCCGGTGGCCCTCGCGGCCGGGGGGATGCGGCGGCCGTTGGGCGAGCCCGTGCTGCTGGCACTCCCGGCGGCGACACCGCCGGTCGCCTCTACAGCCGCGAGGGCGGGGCTTCCCGGCGCCGCTACGTCTGCGCCGGCTGCCGCTCGGCCCACCTGGTCGGCGAGGGCCTGCGCTGGCGTACGGTCGCAGAGCTGAAGTCCAGCGGCTGCCCGTCCTGCGGCGGCCACACGTTCCGCCCGCAGGCCCGGCCGCAGCCGCCACTTCGCCGGAAGTCACAGTCGGAACAGCGCGGGAACCGCCGTGGCGGTTGAGCCGACGATCCGATCGGCGACGGCGGACGACCTCGACGACCTGGTGGCGTACGAGATCGAGATCGCCCGCATCTCCTTCGGGGACGACGCCGTCACCGACCCGGCGCTGCACCGACGCCGGGTCTCCGGCTCGCTCGGCAGGCCCGACGAGGTAGCGCTCGTCGCGGTCGCCGACGGCGCGGTGGTCGGCTGGGTCTGGCTGTCCGGCCGGACGAACTCGCTGACCGGCGACCGGTACGGCAACCTCCGCTCGCTCGCGACGAGCGACGTGCCGGGCCGCGGGCGGGTGGCCGAATCACTGCTCGCTGCCGCGCTCGCCCGCGCTCGCGGGCGGGGAGTGTCCGAAGTGGTCGGAAAGGTCCACATGCGCAACGTCAACATGCGCGCGATCTACGCCAAGCTCGGTTTCGCCGCGGAGCACCTGTCGATGCGGAAGGCCCTGTGAGAGGGGCCGCACCGGTGAGCGAACGGCTGGTCAAGGTCGTCGTCTGGGACCTGGACGGCACGGTGTGGCCGGGCGTCGCGCTGGAGTCCCCCGCCGCACCGGCTGCCATGCCGACGGTGCTGTCCAGTTTGGACATCCTTGCTGGTCGGGGCATCCTGCTCAGCGTCGCCAGCCGCAACCCCGCCGAGGTGGAGGCCCTGGTCGAGCGTGACCCGGCGCTGGCCGGCCGCTTCGTCGCGCCCCAGTACGGTTGGGGTCGCAAGGCCGACGCCCTGCGCCGGATCGCCGACGAGCTCGACGTCCGGCTGGACACGCTCGCCTTCGTCGACGACGACCCGCTCGAGCGGGCGGACGTGGAGCGGACGCTGCCCGAGGTGATCGTGCTGGCGCCCGAAGAGGTGCCCGAGGCGCTGGACTGGCCGGAGTTCGATCCGGGCCCGCTGACCTCGGCGGCGCGGTCCCGAGTGGACAGCTACCGGAAGCGTGAGCGGCGCCGGGCGGCGCGGGCGCAGTTCGCGGGCGGCGAGGAGGACTTCCTGCGCTGGTGCCAGCTACGGGCGACGCTCCGCCCGGCCGAGGCCGCGGACGCTGACCGGCTGACCGAGCTCGCCCGGCGCACGACCCAGTACAACTCGACCGGGGCGGCGTACCGGCCCGGAGGCCTGGCAACGGTGCTCGAGCTGAGCGACCGGTTCGGCGACGACGGGCTGGTCGGGCTGGCGACGGTGTCAGATCCGGACAGTCTGGTATGGACAGCAGAGCTGGTCGCGGTGTCGTGCCGGGCCGGTGGGCGGGGTGCGGTCCCGGTGCTGCTGACCGGCCTGGCGCGGCAAGCCCGGGCAGCCGGCGCGCGGGAGCTCGCGGTGCCGTGCCGGCTGACCGAGCGCAACGTGCCGGTCCGGCTCGGGCTCGGGCAGGCGGGTTTCCGCACGGCGGGACGGGTCGGCGACGCCGCGGTGTTCAGCCGCGACCTGACCGCCGCCGAACCCGCGTACCCCGACTGGGTGACCGTCGACGACCGGCTGGCGCCGGCGTGAACGGGGTCCCAGCCGCCGACCGGACCCGGACTGCCGCGGACCGGGCGACCGTCGACGTGAGCGGACCGACCCGTCCCGCCCTGCGGCCGGAGCCGGACCACCGGGACTGGGTGACCGTCGACGACCGGGCGGCGCCGGCGTGAGCGCGGTCCCAGCCGCCGACCCGAGCCGGGAGGTCCGGCAGATCCTGGCCGAGGTGGTCGGGGACCCGGCCGCCGCGGACCTGCCCGACGACACCCCACTGCTGGCCGGCGGGCTCGGCCTCGACTCGGTCACCGTCGTACGCCTGCTCGCCGCGATCCACCGCGGCCTCGGCGTGGACGTGGCCGACGAGGACCTGAACCTCGACTCGCTCGCCACGCTCGGCTCGCTGGCGAGGTTCGTCGCCGAGCATCACTGAGCGGGAACAGCAACGGCACGGGCGGGGTTGGCGGCGGCATGCGAATCGGATTCGTCGGGTCGGGGAACATCGGCGGGACGCTCGCGAGGCTGTTCTCGCGCGCCGGGCACGAGGTGGCGGTGAGCAACTCGCGCGGTCCGGACACCCTGGACGGCCTCGTCGCTGAGCTCGGCCCGGGGGCCCGGGCTGTCACCGCGCCGGAGGCGGCGGCGTTCGGCGACGTAGTCGTCGTGGCGATCCCTTACGGTCGCTTCCGCGAGCTGCCCGCCGAGCCGTTCACCGGGAAGATCGTGGTCGACGCCGACAACTACTATCCGCAGCGCGGGCACGTCGACGAGCTCGACTCCGGAAAGGCGACCTCGACAGGGCTGCTCGCCCGGCACCTGCCCGGCGCCCGCGTCCTCAAGGGGTTCAACACCCTCTACTACGGCAACCTGCTCGAGCGGGGTCGCCCGGACGCCCCGGCCGGCGACCGGCTCGCCATCGCGATCGCCGGCGACGACGCGGAGGCCAAGGCCGTGCTGACCGACCTGGTCGACCAGCTGGGCTTCACCGCGGTCGACACCGGGGCCCTGGACGAGAGCTGGCGCCAGGAGCCGGGCACCCCGGTGTTCGGCAACGCGGTCGGCCCCGACGAGGCGACCGCGCTGATCGCCCAGGCGCGGCGCAAGGGGTGAGCTTCGAGCACCCGGTCTCCGTCCGCGTCCTGCGCACCGC
>DASPYH010000134.1:0-6842 GCA_035636875.1 Mycobacteriales bacterium
GCGCGGGAAACCAGCAGCTCGCCGTCCTCGTCGATCTCGGCACCGGCCTCGCGCGCCCGCGCCAGCACCGGGGAGTCCGCGGGCAGCCGCAACCGCCCGTCGACCACCGCCCGGCCCGAGCCGGACCGCACCCGGGCCGGATCGGCGCGGCCGCCGAAGAGCAGGTGCAGGCCGGTGACCACCATCGTCTTGCCGGCGCCGGTCTCCCCGGTCACCACGGTCAGGCCTGGCCCGAGCTCCAGGGTCGCGTCCTCGATGACGCCGAGGCCCCGGATGCGGATCTCGGACAGCACGGCGGAAGCCTAACGAGTCAGGGCCGGGACGCGCGGAAGCCGTCCACCGGCAGGCCGAACTTCGCCACCAGCCGCTCGGTGAACGGCCGGGGGTGGATGCGCGCGATCAGCACCGGCTCGCGGCCCCGGCGGACCTGGACCCGTGAACCTGGAGGCACGTGCGTGGTACGCCTCCCGTCACAGCCGAGCACGCCGTCGTGCGCGCCGTCGTCGATCGTGACGGTGATCGTCGAGTCCGGCGAGATGACCAGCGGCCGGGCGAACAGCGCGTGCGCCGAGGTCGGCACCACCAGCAGCGCCCGCACCTCCGGCCAGACCACCGGACCGCCGGAGGAGAAGGCGTACGCCGTCGAGCCGGTCGGGCTGGCGCAGACAACGCCGTCGCAGCCGAAGCTGGTCAGCGGCTGATCGTCGATCTCCAGCGTCACGTCCAGCATCCGCTCCCGCTTGGTCTTCTCCACCGACGCCTCGTTCAGCGCCCAGTCGCTGGCGATCACCCGGCCGCCGACCCGGACGTCGACGTCGAGGGTCAACCGCTCCTCGACGGTGTACGTACGTGTGACAATGTGCCGGACGGTGTCCGGGAGTGCCTCCGGCTCGGTCTCGGCCAGGAAGCCGACCCGGCCGAGGTTGACCCCGACCAGCGGGGCGCGGCAGGGCCGGGCGAACTCGGCCGCCCGCAGGAAGGTCCCGTCGCCGCCGAGCACCAGCACGACCTCGACCCCCAGTGCGGCCGTCTCGTCCGGCGGCACCGTGCGGACGTCGGTCACTCCGAGTTCGGCGGCCTCGCTGGCGAGCATCCGCACCTCGAATCCGGCCTGGACGAGGCGCGCCTCGACCTGCCGGGCGCGGTGCACCATGTCCGGCCGCCCGGTGTGCGTGACGAGCAGGGCGGAGCGAGTCACTCCGCCACCGCCAGCGCGACGCTCTCGGGATCGGCCGGCGGGGCGCCGCGGCGCAGCCAGAGGAAGAACTCGACGTTGCCGGCGGGTCCCGGCAGCGGGCTGCGGACCACGCCCGCGGTGCCGAGGCCCAGCTCGTACGCGGCCTCGGCGACGGTGAGGACGGCCCGCGCCCGCAGCTGGGGGTCCCGAACCACGCCGCCCGGACCGACGTTCTCCCGGCCGACCTCGAACTGCGGCTTGACCATCGGCAGCAGGTCGCCGTCCGCGGTGGTGCACGCGGCCAGCGCCGGCAGCACCAGCACGAGCGGGATGAACGACAGGTCGGCGACGGTGAGCTCGGCCGGTCCGCCGATCGCCTCGGGGCTCAGGTCGCGGACGTTCATGCGGTCGTGCACGGTGACCCGCGGGTCGGTACGAAGGCTCCAGGCGAGCTGGCCGTAGCCGACGTCGACCGCGACCACCTCGCGGGCGCCGCGGCGCAGCAGCACGTCGGTGAAGCCACCGGTGGAGGCGCCGGCGTCCAGCGCGCGGCGGCCCTCGACGCGGAGGTCGGGCAGCAGGTCCAGCGCGCCGGCCAGCTTGTGGCCGCCGCGGGAGGCGTAGTCGGGCAGGTCGGCGAGTTGCTCGACCAGCACCGGTGTCGCCGGGTCCACGCCCGAGGAGGGCTTGGTCGCGGTGCTGCCGGCGACCCGCACGCGGCCGGCCTGCACCAGCTCCGCCGCCTGTTCCCGGGACCGGGCGAGACCGCGACGGACGAGCTCGGCGTCCAGCCGGCTGCGCCGCACCACGCTAGCGCCCGCCTCAGAGTCCGTCGATTGAGGCGAGCGCGTCGGCCAGCTCGCCGTGCAGCGCGTCGTAGCGGGCGGCGTGCTCAGCGACCGGCAGGTCCGCGAGCTCGTCCAGCGCCGCGACGGACCCGGCGAGCGTCTCCAGTTCGGCAGGCACCTCCTCGCCCGCCTGCCCAGCCTCCAGTGCCGGGTCGACGGCGCCGACGGAAGCCGAGCCGACCGGACCTGCGCCGGCGGAAGGTGCGCCGCCCGAGGCTGGGCGGCCGGGGTCGGGGCCGTCGGGGTCTGCGCCGACGGGACCTGGGCCGACGGGACCTGGGCCGACGGGATCTGGGCCGACGGGACCTGGGCCGACGGGATCTGCGCCGACGGGATCTGCGCCGCCGGAAGCTTGGTCGCCAGAACCTGGGCTGCCGGACGGTGCCTCGCCGGGACTGGTCACGACCGGCTCCCGGAACCGCGGCTGCCGCTCGCGGCGGCGCGCTTGCGGGGGGCGGCCTTGGCCGCCTTGGCCGCCTTGGTGGCGGTCGGCGCCGCGGCGGCCGTGGTCGACTTCGCGGCCGACCTCTTCGCCGGAGCCTTCGCCGCCTTGGCCGCCTTCGCCGGTGCCGGCGCTGTCCTGGCTGCCTTGGCGGGTGTCGAGTCCGCGGCCGCCCGCAACTCGGCGACCGAGCGCTCCAGCTCCGCCACCCGGCCCTGCAGGGTCGACACCTCGTCCAGGCCGGCGAAGCCGAGCATCCCGGCCGCCCGCTCCGCTTCGTACCGCACGAGCTTGACCAGCGCCTCCCGGTTGGCCCGCGACGTCTCGGCGATCTCCTGGGCGAGCGTGGCGACCTGGTCGCGGGTCGCGTCGCCCTGCGCGACCAGCGCTCTCGCCGCCGTCCGGGCACGCTCGACGGTCACCTCGGTCAGCCCGCTGACCAGCGACCAGTATCCGGTGAGAGTCTCGCGGACCATCACGCACTCCTCCGCTCCGGCGCCCCGTCGACTCGACGGCACCACGCTACGGCATGACCGTGGTGGGGTACGGTCCCGGCGCGGACGGCCGACCAGGGGAGATGCGAGGTTGGGATGGCGACGGTCGAGGAGTGCGAGGCCGCCATGCACAGGCTGGCGGAGCGGATGCGCTCGCCGGATGCTGCCGATGCCCGGAGCAAGGTGCTTGACCGGTCCGTCACCTGTCACCTGCGCGACCTGGACGTCACCTTCGCCGGCCAGCTCCGGGACGGCGAGATCCAGGACATCCGCCAGGTGGACACCCCGAACGGGCAGATCAAGCTCGCGATGACCAGCGATGACCTGCTCGCGCTCGTGGACGGTTCGCTGAGCTTCGCGAGGGCGTGGGCCAGCGGCCGGCTCAAGGTGGACGCCAGCTTCATGGACCTGATCAAGCTCCGCACCCTGCTCTAGCCCGCGCTGCACGCCCCCGAGGGACGGTTCAGATCCGTCGGCCGGCGGACACCCCCGTGACCAGGCAGGCCACGTCGCCGCGGGTGGGCGCGACCGGTCAGATCGCCTCCGCGGGCGCATGCGACGCGACGAGACCGAGCCGCTCGGCGGCCGCCGCCGCGGCGGCCCCGTCCGGCCGGACGACGGTCTGCCCGCTCGCCCACGCGGCGGCACAGAGGGCGCGCAGCGCATCCAGGTCGTCGCCCTCGCCACCGAGAGCGAGCCCATCCGGTCCGCCCGCGGCCGTCCAGCCTCCGCAGACCCAGGCGCCGGCTTCCGCCGGCTCCGGGGCGGGGTGCGGCACCAGCAGCCCGGCCAGCCCGCTGGAGACGTACGTCGGCCGGCGCTCGGGTACGGCGCCGAGCAGCTGCGCCGCGGTCGTCACCCCGGTCAGCACCAGCAGGCTGTCGCAGCCGACCCGGCTCGCGCCCTCGATGTCGGTGTCCAGCCGGTCGCCGACCACGATCGGCGTGCGGGCGCCGCTGCGCTCCACCGACTCCCGGTGCATGGCCGGGTCGGGCTTCCCGGTGGAGAACGGCGTCACGCCGCTCGCGACGCGCACGGCCTCCACCAGCGAGCCGTTGCCCGGCAGCGGCCCGCGCGCCGAGGGCACCGTGGCGTCCAGGTTGCAGGCGACCCACCACGCTCCCCGCCGCGCCGCGACCGTCGCCTCGGCCAGGTCGCGCCAGCCAACGTCCGGGCCGTAACCCTGCACCACCGCGGCCGGCTCGTCGTCAGCGCCGGCGACGACGCTGAACCCGCGCAGCTTCGCCTCCCGGCGCAATCCCTCGCCGCCCACGACGAGCACCCTCGCCCCGGGCGGCAGCCGCTCGGCGAGCACGTGGCAGGCCGCCTGCGCGGACGTGACCACCTCGCGGGCGTCGGCCTCGACTCCCACCTCGTGCAGCAGGGCCGCGACCGCCTCCGGCGTGCGCGAGGCGTTGTTGGTGACGAAGGCGAGCCGCATGCCGGCGGCTCGGGCTTGCGCGAGCGCCTCCGCGGCGCCGGGAACCCCGGTGGGCCCGACGTACACAACGCCGTCGAGGTCGAGCAGGGCGACGTCGTAGCGCCGGGCGGGCGGGACGTCGCTGCGGGCCAGCGGGCTCACCGGGTGGCGGCCAGCGCCGCCCGGGCGCCACGCAGCGCGGTCGCGTAGTGGGTGATGTCCGGGCGCATCGCCGCGGCGAGCGCGAGGTGCTCGACCGCGGACGGCAAGTCGCCGATCTTGGCCGCGGCGAGACCGAGCCCGAACTGGGCGTAGTCGTCCGCGGGATTGATCGAGATGATCCAGCCGAAGCTCTGCGCGGCCTCGTCGTACATGCCGGAGTCGAACTGCGCCCGCGCCAGCGCCTCACGCACGCTGCGCGACTCGGGCTCAGCGTTGACGGCGTGGGTGAGCAGGGTCACCGCGGCGGCGGGGTTGCCGCCCTCGAGCAGATCCAGCCCGCGGACGTACCAGTCGTAGACCTCGCCCTGCGGCAGGACGTCGGGCGGCGGCGGGGGCACATCGGCGAACGGTGGCGGTGGTGGAGCCTCGTCGTCCCAGTCGTCGTCCTGGTTGCTCCGCACAAGCGGTCCTCCTCCTGCTTCCTGGAGCGCCGCGGCCGCCCGCCGGCGGCCGCGGCCCAACTCCTACGATGCGGGCCATGCGGTCCTCTGCGTCGCTGTCGCCCCCCTCCTCACCGGCGCCCGGAGGGCTCCGGCTGTCGCCGTTCCGCGCGCTCCGCTACGCCGGTGTGGACGGCGAGCGGTTGGCTCGGCTGCTGTCCCCGCCGTACGACGTGGTCGACGAGGAGGAGCGGCGCAACCTGGAGGCAGCCGATCCGCACAATGTTGTCCACCTCATCCTCCCACGCGGCGACGCCGGCAGCCCGGGTGCCGGCTACCGGGCGGCCGCGGCGCGGCTGCGGCAGTGGCGGGAGCAGGGCGTGCTGCGGGCCGACGACACGCCGGCGCTGTACGTGTATGAGATGCAGGGCGGCTCCGCCCGTACCCGGGGGCTCGTCGGCGCGGTCGGCCTCGCACCGCCGGAGGCCGGGGTGGTGCTGCCGCACGAGGACACCATGGCCGGCCCGGTCGCCGACCGGCTCGCGCTGACCGAGGCGACCGAGGCCAACCTGGAGCCGATCTACCTGGTCTATTCCGGTGGCGGGGCGGCCTCGCAGGTGGTGGCGGCGTACGACGAGGAGCCGCCGCTGGCGGAGGCGTCGGTGGGCGGGGTGACCCACCGGGTCTGGGCACTCACGGAGCCCGATGCGCTGCGGGCGGTGGCGGACGACCTGCGTCCGCGGCGGGCCGTCATCGCGGACGGCCACCACCGGTACGCGACGTACCTGCGGCACCGGGCGGACCGGCACGCCGACGGGTCCGGGGCGGGACCGTGGGACCGCGGGCTGGCGCTGCTGGTGGACGCGAGCACGTACGGGCCGCAGGTGCACGCGATCCACCGCGTCGTGCCCGGGCTGCCGCTGGCGACCGCCGTCGCGCGGGCTGCGGCCGGGTTCACGGCCCGCGACGTTCCCCCCGGTTCGGCTCTGGCCGCGCTGGCGGAGGCGGGCAAAGGCCCGGCCTTCCTGCTGACCGACGGGACGCGCTGGGTGCTGCTGACCGACCCGGACAGGCGGCTGGTGGCGGAGGCGGTTCCGGCGGACCGGTCCGAGGCGTGGCGCGAGCTGGACGTGACGGTGGCGCACCGGCTGCTCGTGGACCGGTTGTGGGAGCTGCGCGACCACGAGGACGTGGTGGGTTTCGAGCACGACGTGCCGGAGGCCGTGCAGGCCGCGCGCCGATCCGGCGGGACCGCGCTGCTGCTGAACCCGACACCGGTCGAGGCGGTCGCCGCGGTCGCCGAGGCGGGCGAGCGGATGCCGCGGAAGTCGACCCTGTTCACGCCGAAGCCGCGGACCGGCCTGCTGCTGCGGGCCTACGCCGACGAGCCGGACTGGCCGGGACCGGCCTCCCCCGCCTGACCGGCCGGGTTCGCCGGTGTGGGGTTCTTCTCAATCGCCTGACGGGCCGGGTTCGCCGGTGTGGGGTTCTTCTCAATCAGGGGAGGATCCAGCGTCCGCCACGCATGAGCTCGCGGTCCTTCAGTTCGTTGGCTTCGCGCCAGGCCTGGAGTCGCTGCGGGCGAATGCGGAAGTAGAGGTAGTTGGTGAGCTGGCGCGGGTCGAAGCCGGTCTTGGCCGCGAAGGCGTCGCCGACCTCGTCGGGGATCTCGCTAGCCACCGCCGGTGCGTCCACGGTTCCCTCGATGAGCACGAGGTCACGGGTCGGGCCGATGCCGAGGCGAACCTTGCCGGTGGCCTGAAGGTTGCGGCTCGTCGGGCTGGAGGACGGCGTGGCTACAAGCAAGGTGGTCCCCTCCCAGAGGAAGGACAACGGCACCAGATAGGGGGTACCGCCGC
>DASPYH010000135.1:0-3896 GCA_035636875.1 Mycobacteriales bacterium
GGCGGCGCTCGTGCTGGAGATCACCGAATCGGTGATGCTCGACCAGTCGGAGGTGACCGAGCAGGTGCTGCTGGAGCTGCGGGCGCTCGGCCTGCGGCTGGTCGTCGACGACTTCGGCACGGGTTTCTCCGCGCTCGGCTACCTGCGCCGTCACCCGGTCACCGGCGTCAAGGTGGACCGCGGTTTCGTCGACGGCCTCGGGCGGGACCCCGAGGACGAGGAGATCGTGCGCGCCGTGGTCGCCATGAGCTCCGCGCTCGGGCTGAGCGTCGTCGCGGAGGGGGTCGAGACCGCCGTCCAGCGCGGCGTCCTGATCTCGCTCGGCGTCATCCTGGGTCAGGGCATGCTGTGGGGACTGGCGGTGGATCCGATGACGTTCGCGCGGCTGCACGGGACACCGCCACTGGCCCGGCTCACCGATCAACTCGTGGCCGGGAACTCGTAGGCCCAGTAGGTCTGCTCGTCCAGCCGGACACCCCTGGTCCCGGGCACCAGGAACTCGAGGAAGCGCCCGACCGCCCGCGGCAGGTGCAGCTGCTCATCGGTGCGCCGGCAGACGTCCATCGCGGCGACCCCTCCGGCGGCGGCGACCATCCGGCCGATGTCCGCGATGATTTCGGCGAACAGGGTGCCGCGCTGGTAGTCCGGATGGATCGCGACGAAGCCGACGTACCAGATCCTGCGGCGCGCGTAGAGCGCGGGCCACCGGTGAGCGAAGAAGTCCGGCGACACCAGCGGCACGGCGCACAGGTCGTTGGTGACCGTGGCGAGGCCGCAGATCCGGCGGTCGTGAGCCGGGTCGACGGCGACGTACTTGGTCACCCGCTCGTCCCGCAGGACGTCCTCGAACTCGCCGCGCAGCATCACGTGCCGCTGGGCCGCCGCGGTCCGTAGCCGGTCGAACGCCTCGGTGTAGAGGCGCCAGCACGCCTCTTCCGCGTCGCCGGCTATTCGGGGGAAGGTCTGAAGGAGCACCGGGACCTCCGAGGTGTCGCTCGGTCCCCCAGTCCCATGGTTACTCATGTTGACGCTTTGCACACATGCGCTCAGCCCAGCGTGCACAGCGATGGCAGCAGTGCGAGGCTGGCCGGTGCTCAGCCCAGGGACAGCCTGGTGGGGTCGACCAGCAGGTAGGCCCCGGTCGCCCTGATCTCGGCGGCGCCGGCGGCAGAGCCGACGCCGGCCGCGGCCGGGAAGCCCGGCCCGATCGCCAGCACGGTGGCGGTGAAGCTCGCGACCTGACCGGGGCGTACGGAAATCCGGGACTCGCCGCGGGTGGCCAGTTGCACCCAGACCCGCCGGCCCGGCCCCCCGCCGACCCAGAAGCCCTCGTCGGCGGGCACCGACTGCACCGGCACCCGGTGTGCGACCGCGCGGCGGCCGACCCGTGCCCGCAGCGATCCGACCCGGTCGGCGGGCAGCAGGCGGACCCCGTCGACGCTGAGCGTCGCAGGCACCGTCGCGGGCGCCGCGGCCCGCGGCGGCGGTGGAGGCGGCGGCGCCGGCGGGTGGCCGGCCATCGCTACCGCGACCGCCACGGCCGTCGCACCGGCGGCGCCGACCGTGGCCGGGCCCGGGTTGCCGCGGACCCACGCCCACGCGCGGGCGGGCAGGCCGAGCAGCAACCCGACCGGCGCCAGTGCGGTCAGCGCCCGCCGCCGGGTCAGCAGCGGCGGCGCCAGGTCCGCGCAGGTGGCGCAGTCGACGAGGTGCTCGGCGGCGCGCAGCGACCGCTGCCGCCGGCGATCCGCGAGCGACAGCGCGTCGAGCACCGCTCGGCAGCGGGGGGTGGGCAGGTCGACGTGGCGCAGCGCCAGCAGGTGCTCGACCCGCAGCCGCGCCCGGGCCCTGGCCAGCCGGGCCGCGACGGCGCCCGCGGTGGTCCGTCGCTGGGCCGCGAGCGGGCCCGTCTCGACGCCGGTGACCTCGTGGTCGAGCAGCAGTCGCCGGTCCTGCTCGCGCATCGCCGCCAGCCCGGCCAGCAGTGCGGCGCGCTCCTCGGCGGCGAGCACGTCGACGGCCGGGTCGTCGGCCGGTGCCGGCTCGGCGAGCCGGTGCGCGTTCCGGCGCTGCATGTCCCGCCCGCGCTCGGCCGAGCTGACCAGGTTGCGGGCGACCGCGACGGCGTACGGGAGCAGTGCGGCGCGCTCCAGCCGCGAGCGCACCGCCCAGACCCGTACGAGCGTCTCCTGGACGGCGTCCTCGACGTCGACCGGCGAGCCGAGCCGGGCCGAGACGACCTGCCGGACCGGCGCGGCGACGGCGAGAAGGTCCGCCTCGGCGGGCCGGTCGGTGGCCGGCCGCGTGGGTCGGGTCATGGGGGGTCGCTCCGGGGTGCGGGGCTGTCCGCGTACCAGTCCCCGCCGGCCCGCACCGGAAACCGCGCGTCATGCGGGGCCGCCCAATTCGTCGTCGCGGCGCTGCCGTTTCGGCCCGGGTGCTGGGGGGAGTGGGCGGTGTGCGCCCGTCTCCGCGACCGGTCGCCGCACCGACACCCGAGCACACCAACCGGAGGAGTTCCCGTGAACCAGGCCGTCGATTTCGGCCGAGGTGTCGAGGACGCCTGGTCGACCGTCGCGGCCTTCGTGCCCAAGCTGGCGGTCGGCGGCGGGATCCGGCCCATGCAGGAGCGGTGGCAGCGGACGCTGACCCGCTACGACCAGGAGAGGCCGCGGATCGCCCAGCAGGCCCGGCTGGCGCCGTCCGTCGGCGCGCAGGCGCGGGAGCCGTACCAACAGGCCCGGCCGGACCAGCCGACCCGGAGCGACCTTCCGGGCGGGAGCGACCCATACGGCGGCCGGTACCCGACCGAGGGCGCCACCGCCGTCCAGGACCAGTGCGCCGACGGCTGACCCGCGCGTTGACCCGGCCCGAGGCACTACGGGGGGAGACCAGTGCGCCGACGGCTGACCCGCGGCGTTGACCCGACCCAAGGCACCACAGGAGGAGACACCATGATCGACCAGAACGACGTGACCACACTGTCCGGCGCGACGGCGCGCGACTCCGCCGGGGACAAGATCGGCAAGGTCAGCCAGGTCTACCTGGACGACCAGAGCGGCCGCCCCGAATGGGTCACCGTCCGGACCGGCCTGCTCGGCACCCGGGAGAGCTTCGTCCCGCTCGCCGCCGCCCGGCTCGACGGCGACGACCTCGTCCTGGACGTGTCCAAGGACAAGGTGTCCGACGCGCCGCAGATCGACGAGGACGGCCACCTGTCGCCGCAGGACGAGGCGGAGCTCTACCGGTACTACGGCATCGACGCGGGCCCTGGGCCCGGGCGCGCGAGCGGGGACGCGCGGCCAGGTCACGCCGGCGGGGAGGCGGGGTCGGTCTATGCCGACGGGGGAGACTCGACCCCGCCGACCTCGGTGGGCCGGGACACCTCCGGGCCCACCACGGACGACGCCATGACACGCTCGGAGGAGCAGCTGCGCGCCGGCACCGAGCAGGTGGAGACCGGCCGGGCCCGGCTGCGCAAGCACGTGGTGACCGAGCGGCAGCAGGTCGAGGTGCCGGTCAGCCGCGAGGAGGTGCGGCTGGAGCGGGAGCCGATCACCGACGCGAATCGCGGCGAGGCGTACGGCGGCCCGGACATCAGCGAGGAGGAGCACGAGGTGACCCTGCGCGCGGAGCGGCCGGTCGTGCAGACCGAGGCCGTGCCGGTCGAGCGGGTGCGGCTCGACAAGGACCGGGTCAGCGACACCGAGACGGTGTCGGGGGAGGTCCGCAAGGAGCAGGTCGAGCTGGACGACCCGAGCGGCACCGCACGCAACCGCTGAGCGGACCGGGGGCGGCCCGGCACCCCTGTGGTGGTGTGCGTTGAGCGGACCGGGGGCGGCCCGGCACCCCTGTGGTGGTGTGCGTTGAGCGGACCGGCGGCGGCCCGGCACCCC
>DASPYH010000136.1:0-3017 GCA_035636875.1 Mycobacteriales bacterium
TCGCCGCCGCGGTGCTGTGCGAGCGCACCACCCTCGAACGGCTGACCATCGTCGCGATCGTCGACGGGGCAGCGCTCCTGCTCGATGCCGACGATGCGACCAGCGCCCGATTGCTGCTCGGCCTCGCCGTCGACGACGCGACCGCGACCGACGTCCTGACCGCCCTCGCCACCCCCGCCCGGCGCCCCGGCGCCGGTACCGGCCCAGACGCGGGCACCCAATGACCGGCACCACAGCAGCAGCCGACTGCCCCCAAGAGCACCGGCCAATGCCCCGAGGTCACCGGTCGTACTCACCGCGGTCGCCGCAGCGCTGAGCGCACGAGGGTGTAAGGCGAGTGCCCGTCGAGGTGTTCAGGATCGGCGGCCAGCCGCGGACGGAGTGCAGGTCCGGCGGCGGCTCCCACCGCGGCGGCTCAGGTGGTGGTGGATGCTCCGCCCGGTCGACGGCCCGCTCCAGCAGGTCGACCTCGGCCGCCGGCCGTCCCGACTCCCCCGCCTGCGCCGCAGCGGCACGCAGCCGGTCGGCGCTGCCGAAGGCGTCGCGGACCAGCCCGCGGACCGCCGCCTCGTCGGTGATCTGCTTCCGGTCGAGCAAGACCAGCGTGATCCGGGCGCCCTCGGCGAGCTTGTCCCGCAAGTCCTGCTCGACGTCGCGGCGGCTGGCCATCCTCGGAGCGTAAGCCGCGCGCTCGGCCCACGGCGTGCCCTACCTTGCCCGGGGTGAGCAGCAGTCCGCTCCCGACGCGCCCGACATCGACCGCATCTTCGAGCGCGCTGTGGAGTTGCGCGCGGAGACGCAACGGCCCGACCCGCCCGGAGCTGAGCCAGGCAGCTCGCTGGCCGGCGACGACGCCAGGCTCGGATACCTCCAGCTCTCGCACATCGTCTGGGCAGCGCATGTCAGAGCTGTAGATCACCTGAGCGAGTGCGGTTACGGGGACCGGACGAGCTCGTGGTGGACGTAGTCCGCTACGCCGACGCCCGCGGGCAGCGCTTCCGGGTGCACCGGCACCGGCGGTTCGTCGGCGAGTACGCCACCGTGGAGGAGCTGGCCGAGGAGGTCGACCTCGGCGAGCTGGTCGAGGACGACGAGCCTGGGCAGGCCGCGACCCCGGCAAATCAGGCCTGACGGGGGTCAACGGGGCGTTGCGGACAGACCGGGCCAGTCAAGGCCGACCGGCCGGACCGCGCCAGCTCGACCTGCCGGATCGAACCCGCTCGCGGTCGCCGCAGCGGTGACCATAGAGCGTCCAGCCGGTCCAGCCGAGACCGCGGGTCGAGCAGCCAGACGACGGTCGCCGCGTTCTCCCTAATCTACGGGCACGGATAGATACTACCGGTGTTGGTAAAGCTGCTGATCACGCCTGTGTTTGGGCCTCCGCACCGGGGTGAACCGCCGGGTGGTGCGGTTCAGGTAGTGGGCTCGGGTCTGGGGCCGGGGAGCCGCCGCAGGCTGGCCGGCGCGGACCCCCTACCCGGCCTCGAGCAGCTGAGCCCTGAGCGCCTGCAGCTCGCCCACGACAACTCGAGGAGGTCTCGCCTAGCTCCTGAAGACAGAACGACGGCCCAAGGATCAGCCGCCGAGCAGACCCGAAGCCGTCGTCCATGCGTCCAGAAGGCCTAGATACCCGCCCGCCCTCCGGCGGGCCCTCTTACGGCTGCGATCGCGATGCCGTCTGCCCTGGTTCCGCCGGGACTCGTCGCCGTGGTCGACGTCGCCCTGGAGCGAGCCGTCCGCTGCGGCTGCCCACCGAGCTGGGCCCTGCGCCGGCGTCGACCGGCCGGCCGGCGCAAGCAGCGGTGGTCAGTCGGTAGCTGAGCGATCGGCGCCGGCAGCATCGGCAGTTCTGCGAGAGCCCGGATCGTGATCCGCCGCTGCTGCCCGGACAGCGTCTGGCTGGCGGGTCGATTGGGTTCGGGGGCGGAGGAGGTCGGCGGCGAGGGTGAGTGTGGCCGGGTCTGGGTCGGTGTCGAGGTCGACGAGGCGGGCTTCGAGCAGTCGGAGGGTGCGGCGGACGGCGCCGGTGCGGCCGGCGGCGGCGTGCAGGCGCATGATCCGCCGGTACAGCTCTTCGGCGTACGGGTCGACCTCGACGGCCCGTTCGAGCGCGGCCAGCGCCGGCGCGGCGTCCCCGCTGGCGGAGCAGAGTTCGGCGAGGGTGGCCAGGGTGTCCGCGGCCTGCCGCCGGGTGCTCTCGCGGACGGGTTCTGCCCACAGGTAGGGGATGCCGTCGAGGGCCTCGCCGCCGTAGGCGTCGGCGACCCGGGCGAGCGCATCCCGCCGGGCGGTGTCGTCTCCGGCCGCGGACGCGCCGGCGTAGTCGGCCAGCGCGGCGGTGAAGCGCCGGTAGTCGGTGTCGACGAGGCCGGGGTCGAGCCGGTACCGGCCGTCGACCATCGGCACCAGATCGACACCGGCGACATTGGTTCCGGTCACGACGGTCGCTTCGCGGAGGGCGCGGCGGGTGTACGCGAGGGTCGGTGAGAGTCGGGCGGTGGCGCGGCCGGGTGGGGCGTCGGGCCACAGCGCGTCCCCGACCTGCTCGGCGGTCAGCCCGTCGGGGTGCACGGCGAGCAGCGCGAGCAGGTCCCGGGCCTTCGCGCGCAGACCGGTGATATCTCGTCCACCGGCGTCCTGCACGCGTGGATGGCCGAAGACGTTGACTGCGAGTACGGCGCCGGCGGGAAGCGGCCTCGGGTTCCGATCGTGCGGCCTGACATTCGTCCCCTGCGCGTCCGCGTTCGGGCCCGAGCGTTCCGCGGTGGAGTCGCCGTCGGGGATGGAGCTGATGGAGGGGTGCTGCGCGTCGACGGAACTGATGGCAGAGGGCTCCGGTTGCGGCGGGAGGGTGCCGGGAGGGTTGAGGGTGTCGCGGACGGCGGGGAGCAGCCCGGTGAGCAGGTCGGCGGCGTCGGCGGCGGTGAGGATCTCGACCGGGCCGAGGTCCGCGGCCGGCGCGGCACGGCTGCTGGCCGACCCGCCGGTGCTGGGGCTGGCGGTGGGGCTGGTGGTGC
>DASPYH010000137.1:0-12381 GCA_035636875.1 Mycobacteriales bacterium
GGGAGGTCCTCGTCGCAGGCGGGACGGCTCCCGGATCCTGGTCGTCGGAGGGGGCTCGGCCCTTGGTCAGCCGTGGCCGAGGCAGACGAACGCGGCGCCGGTCGCGTACCCGGCCACACCGCCGTCGAGGGCCGAGCGGGCGACGGCCAGCGCGACATCGGCCGTGTCGCCGGCCGCCACCCGGCGGTGGAAGGCCACCGCGAGCGTCCGGGTCGTCTCGTCCGGCACCGGGACCAGCGGGGCGACCAGCGTGCGGGCGCCGAGCGACAGCAGCGCCGCGGACAGGCCGAGCAGGCCCTCGCCCGGGGTGACCGCCGTCCGGGCCGCGTCACAGGCGGAGAGCACCACCGTCGTCGGCACCTTCCGGAGGCGCTGCAGGTCGTAGCCGGTGACCGGTCCGTCGGCGAGCCGGAGCGCGGAGAACAGCGGGTTCTCCGGCCGGAACTCGCCGTGGCAGGCCACGTGCGCGACGTCCGCCCCGTCCAGCGCGCTCAGCACCGCCTGGGCGGTCGCTGCGGGCCCCGTGAGCGCCGTCGCGCGGGGCAGCGCCGTGGCCAGCTCGGCGATCTCGGCCGCGGCACCGGGCAGGTCGGGACCGGCGACCAGCACCACCCGGTCGGCCCGCGCCCTCGGCCGCTGCTCGGCCTCCACCCACAGCGCGGCCGAGGGCGCCACCGTCACGGCTCGTCCAGCCAGCGCGGGCAGCACCGCCCACGGCAGCGGGTGCAGCGGGCCGGCCGGCACGACGACGACGGCCGGGCCGGCTCCGGTGATCCCGAGCGGAGCGAGCAGGGCGCGCTGCAGCCGCTCGGCGGTGCGCTGCACCACCACCCGGCGCTGGACCAGGGCACCCGCCGCGCCGTACCCGCCGGAGAGCCGCCGGAGTCCGGCCAGCAGCGACCGGACCTCCGCGGCGACTTCGGCGGCAGGGCGCAACGGGGCGATGGCCGGCCGCCCGTCCCGCACCACGACGCCGTACAGCAGCCCCGCGCACTCCACGTACGACAGCAGGACCCGGTCGCCGAGGGCGTCCCGGAGGTGCCTGAGCGGCAGCGGATCGCGGGACGCGCTGCGCCCCCGGGACTGCCGACCGGTCGCGCGAACGGCCTCCTCCACCCGCGCCTGGTGGCGCAGCAACGGGCGCGGGTCGGCGCCGGCGGTCGTCGCCTCGCGCAAGTCGGCGAGCACCTGGCGCAGCTCGGACAACCGGGCGGCCAGCTCGGCGTCGTCCGGAGGGGGCGCCGGCCGGGTCGTCAGTGTGAGCCCCCGGCCAAGCTCGGACCAGCGCAGCACCCCGATCGCGCTGCCGTCCTCCAGCGCCAGCCGGACCCCCAGCTCGGTGAGGTCGGCGACGTGCCCGGCCACGCCAGCGCGCAGGTCGAGCGACCCGAGCGCGGTCGCGTAGTCCGAGACCACGGTGGTGGCACGCTGCAGCGCCCGCCGTGCGCCGGCCCGGTCGCCGGCGAGGCGAGACGACAGGGCGCGCGCGTACAGGGCGCGAGCGCGGGTCAGGGCCGGGCCCCGGTGGCCGGTCACCACCGCACGGGCGAGTTCTGCCCGAGCCTCGGCGGTCCGCCCGAGGTCGGCGGCCAGCCGGGCGGCCGCGATCCGCGCCTCCAGCCCGAAGGCCTGCCACCGGGCGACGTCCAGCTGGCCGGCCAGCCGTCGACTCTCGGTGAGCAGCGCCGGCCCGGGCGCCGCCCCGGTCGCGATCCGGCCCTCGAGCCGCACCCAACGGGCGACCAGCGCCCACGACGTCCGGCCCTGCCGGTGAAATGCCCGCAGCGCGTCCTCGGCGGAGGAGAGGGCGAGCGTGCCGTCGCCCGCCACCAGCGCGGCCTCGGCCAGCACGAGCCTGGCCTGCGCGAGGTCGACCGCCCGGCGGGCAGCGGCACACAGCTCGACCGCCTGCCGCGCCACCTGCACCGCCTCGTCGGCGAGCCGCAACCCGAGCAGCAGCTCGGCGCGGGTGATCAGGATCAGGGTGGGCGGTACCCCCGCGGCGCGGTGCATCGCCTCGGCGCGGCGGTAGCGCTCCAGCGCCCCGACGGCGTCCCCGCCACGGGCCGCGAGGAAGCCGAGGTTGTGCTCGATGTGGGCCCGGGCCAGGCTCATGTCGAGCCCGCCGAACAGCTCGGCCGCCCGTTCCAGGTCACGGGTGGCGGCGGCGAGCCTGTTCTCCGCCGCGTGCAGCACGCCCCGGTTGTTGCGGGCGATCGCCTCCCACAGGCGGTCCTTGGAGCGGACCAGCCCGGTGATCGCCGTCCCGTACTGGGCGAGCGCCGCCTCGGTGGAGCCGGTGGAGTAGAGGATCGCGCCGCGCTGTGCCTGCAGCCGGTAGCGCGCGTCGCCGTCGAGCAGCGACTCGGCCCGGTCGGCCTCGGTGAGCGCGCTGCGGGTGCGGCCGAGCGTGCAGAGCACGAACGCGGCGCTCATCCGGGCCTCGCCCTCGCGCTGGCGCAGTCCCGCCGCCGCCGTGAGGCGTACTGAGCGCCGTAGCTGGCGGAGTGCGTCCGCCGGGCGGTGCAGCTCGGCGAGGGCCAGTCCGGCCGCGCGCAGTGCGACCGCGCGTGCCTCGTTGCCGGACGCGCGGGCATCGGCGACCGACGTGGCGAGGGCGAGGGAACGGGCCGGGTCGGTCTGGGCGAGCGACACCGCCGATGTCGCCTGCGCGAGCGGCATCTCCCGATCGGCCACCGCACGGGCCACGATCCAGGATCCTAGCCGCGTCCCCGCTAGGGGAGCCTGTATCAAGGCAGCGGTGTCGCGCTCTGATCAGACAGGCAGCGGGCCGCGGAGCGCGAGGAGGACGGATGAGTGACGTCAGGCCGCACCGGTCCCGAGGCGACCGCGGTGGCCAGCAGCTTCCGGACAACGTCGAGGAAGCACCCGGCGGCGAGTTCCACTTCGTGCGCGGGGTGCTGCTGGTGCTCGAGGAGGAGTTGGAGCAGCGCGAAGGGTTCCGCGACTTCCTCGACGCCCGCGGCCGGATCGGGCGCGAGCTCGGTGACGGGATCCTGGAGTTCCGCGAGGTGCAGGACGTCCTCGGCACGCTCGCCGCGGTGGAGGAGAGGTTCGGGCCGGGCGTCGGCATCGAGCCGGACTACGTGTTCCTCGGTGCGCAGACGATCAAGGGCGGCCCGTGGGACGAGGTCGAGCCGGCCTCGCCACCGGACTGGCTGGACAGCGACCGCACCGGCAGGGACATGCTCGTCGGGATCCTCGACACCGGCATCGCGTACGACCCGAAGGTGCATCCAAGGCTGGACGGCCGCTTCACCGCAGACCCGACCGAGGACCGGGACGTCCCCAACGACGACCCCACCGTTCCCTTCCTCGCCGAGCAGGGCGGGCACGGCACCTTCGTGGCCGGCCTCGTCAGTCACGTCGCCCCGGCGGCCCACCTCGCGATCGCGCGGGTCCTGAAGGCCGACGGCTTCGGCTCCACCTCCTCGGTGCTCGAGGGTCTCCGGAAGGTCCGTGGCATCGCCGCCAAGCGCGTCGGCGGGCGCCTCGACGTCCTCAACCTCTCCCTCGGCGCCTACACGCGCGACGACCAGCCGCTGAAGATCCTCGCGCGGCCGCTCCGCTCGCTGGTCGCCGCCGGGACCGTGATCGTGGCGGCGGCGGGCAACCATGGCTCGCCGCGGCCCTTCTGGCCCGCCGCGATGCCCGAGGTGATCGGCGTGGGGGCGCCCGACGGCTGGGGTCCCGCGATCTTCACGAACTACGGTCCGTGGGTGGATGTGTGCGCCCCGGGCGTGGACGTGGTGAGCACGTTCTTCGACGAGACCGGCGGGCCGCTCTTTGGCGCCGACCTGCCGCCCGGCCCCGGGTCGGCAGGCGCGGTGGCAGTGACCTTCCCCGGCTTCGGCCGGTGGAGCGGGACCTCCTTCGCCGCACCGAAGGTGGCCGGCGCGATCGCCGCCGCCGCCACCACCTGGTCCGTGAGCCCGGCGGAGGCGGCGGACCGCCTGGTCCGCGACTGGCGCCTCTACCGGGTGCCGGACCTCGGCGCCGTCGTGAACGTCAGCTGAGCATCTGATGTCTCCCGGTGATTGGCCCGTTACGAGAAGTGGTAGAGGTCCTAGGATGTCGCGGTGGAGCCGGAACGGGTTCCCGAGTTGCTCGCCGGTGCGAGAGCCGGGGACGCGGCCTCCTGGGAGGCGCTCTACGGGGTCGTTGCCGGCTGGGTCCGCGCCGTGGCCCGGGGTCTGGGCTTGGGACGTGATGACCTGCTCGACGTCAACCAGGTGGTCTGCCTCCGGCTGGTCGGCCACCTCGACCGCCTCCGCGTCCCCGAGGCACTCCAGGGGTGGGTGGTGACCGTGACCAGACACGAGTGCTACCGGGTGCTGCGACAGCGGCAGCACCTGGCCGGAGCCGAGCTGCCCGACGTCGAGGACCGCTCCGCCCCGGACGTCGACGACCGCCTGCTGCGGACCGAGCGGCAGCGCGAGCTGGCCGCGGCCCTGGTCCGGCTGTCCGCGGACTGCCGGCGGCTGCTGGGGCTCGTCGCGGCCGAGCCTCCGCTGTCGTACGCGGCGATCGGCGAGGTGCTGGGCCGTCCCGTCGGCTCGATCGGGCCCACCCGTCAGCGCTGCCTGGGCCAGCTGCGGGCGCTGCTCGAGGCCGGACCGGCGGACCCGGCCGCGGGCAGGCGGCCGGGCGGCGGGAGGCCCGCCGCGCGCCGGTCCGGGGCCGTCCGGGACCTGCGCGCGCGGGGTGGAGCGGCCGTCGAGCGCGGTAAGCGGAGGTGATCCGGATGAGCGACGACGAGGACCTGCTGGACGAGTTGCGCGGGCTCTTCGACCAGGTAGACCCCGTCGACCCCCGGCTGCTGGAGCAGGCCGCGCTCGCGTACACGTGGCGGAGCGTCGACGCCGAGCTCGCCGAGCTCTCGTTCGACTCGCTGCTCGACCGCGAGATGGTCGCTGGTGTCCGTGACGACGGGACCGCCACGCTCGGCCCGCGCATGCTCGGGTTCGGCGCGGTCGTCGACGGTGAGGACGTGGCCATCGAGGTGGAGATCACCCCGGGCCGAGGCCGTTCCTTGCTGGTCGGCCAGTTGCTGCCACCCCGGCCCGCGACGGTGCAGCTGCAGGCCAGCAGCGGCGAGGTCATCGCGGTCGAGGCGGACGAGCTGGGGCGTTTCCAGGTCGAGCCGGTCCCGCACGGGCCGCTGCGGCTGCGGGTGTCGCAGGGCGGCAGCGTCGTGCAGACCACGTGGGTCTCGTACGTCCGGCGCTGACCGGCACGGCGTCGACGACGACAGGGACGGCGGCGGGGCGATGCGGTCGTCATGGCCCGGGAGATTAGGCAGGCACTCCGACGATCCCGAGCGGCCGTCCACAGGCTGAACCGTCGTCCACAGATTCCGTTCCGGCCCTTCTGCGCCCGGCTGACCCGCCCCTACGGTCGCCGCGTGCGAGCCGCTGCCCGGACCCGGTCCCGTCCGTCTACAAGCGACATTGCTACCCTGCGCCTGCGCGAGGTGCTCGGCGACGCGCCTGCGGATGACGGAGCGTCCATCATGGACACTCCGGCTGGTCCGTCCTCTCCGGACGCGCAGTCGCCGGCCCAGCCGGTCGGGGACGGCCCGCTGGCCGCCCGCTGGGAGAGCCTGGTCGAGCGCTGGTCTCCGGAAGGTCTTCGGGGGGCCCGGCTCGATCCCGGGCGGCGGGGAGCCGCGGCCCTCGCCGCCGTGGTGCTCGTCTCGGCCACCGTGGTGTCGGTGCTGGTGTGGCGCTCCCGGCCGGAGCCGGAGCCGGTCCGGCCGCCGCCTGTCCTCGCCGCGCCGGCCGCGCCCAGCGTGACCGCCCCGGGTGCAGCGTCGGCGCCCTCGCTCGTGGTCGCGGTCACCGGCCGGGTTCGGCGTCCCGGCGTCGTGACGGTGCCGGCGGGTGCCCGGGTGATCGACGCGCTCCGGGCGGCCGGCGGACCGTTGCCGGGCGCCGACCTGGCCATGCTCAACCTTGCCCGCAAGCTGGCCGACGGCGAGCTGGTGGTGGTGGGCCTGCCGGGCGCACCGTCCGACCCGGCGGCACCGGGGTCTGCCGGTGCGGGAGCGGCGGGCGGCCAGGTCGATCTCAACACGGCGACGCTCGAGCAGCTCGACGGGCTTCCCGGCGTCGGGCCGGTGCTCGCTCAACGGATCCTCGACTGGCGAGCCGAGCACGGCCACTTCGCCACGGTGGATCAGCTGCGCGAGGTCTCCGGAATCGGGGACGCCAAGTTCACCCAGCTGCGGGACCGGGTGAGGGTCTGACATGGGGGCTCCGGCATCGCAGCCGCGCTCGGGCCGGCCGCCGGCTCCCGCTGAGCCGCCGGACCGGTCGACGTCGGCGAGCCCGGCCGCCGACCTGCGTCTCCTCGCCGGGGCGCTGGCCGCGTGGCTGGCGGTGCTCGCCGCCCTGGGCATGCCCGCCGCGGCCGGGCTCGCCGCGGGAGCGATCGCCGTCGCAGCCTCGGCGGCACTGCTCCTGACGCGCCGCCGGTGGGCCGCTGCTGCCGCGCTCGTGCTCGGCTGCGCCGGCGCCGGCGCGCTGGCGACCGCCGCCCGGGTCGGCGGCGTGCAGGCCTCCCCGCTCACGGTGCTGGCCGGTGAGCGGGCGAGCGTGACCGTCGATCTGATGGTGGCGGACGACCCACGGCTGCTGCGAGCGGGCACGGGTCCGGAGCGGGTGGCGGTGCCGGCGCGCGCCGAGCACGCCTCGGCAGCCGACCGGAGCTGGTCGATGCGCGACCGGGTGCTGGTGCTCGCCCCGGCCGAGGGGTGGCGGCCGCTGCTGCCCGGCCAGCGCCTGCGCGCGACCGGCCGGCTGGCACCGCCGCTGCGCCGTGACCTGACTGTCGCCGTGCTGTCGGTGCGTGCGGCGCCGCGAGACGTGCAGCCGCCGTCGCGCGCCCAGACGGCGGCCGGCCGGATCCGGTCCGGCCTGCGGGACGCTGCGGCGGTGCTGCCGGAAGCGCCGCGCGGGCTGCTCCCGGGGCTTGTCCTCGGGGACACCAGCGCACTGGACCCCGCACTCGCCGAGGACTTCCGCACGGCCGGACTGTCACATTTGACGGCGGTCAGCGGGACCAACTGCACCATTGTGACCGGGGCGGTGCTGCTGCTGCTGCGACTCGCCACGGTCGGCCCTCGCGCGTCGGCGGCCGCCGCCGGGCTGGCGCTGGCGGGGTTCGTCGTGCTCGCGCGGCCGTCCCCGAGCGTTCTGCGGGCTGCGCTCATGGGTGGGCTGGCGCTGATCGCCCTGGCCTCCGGACGTGCGCGGACCGCGCTGCCCGCGCTGGGCGCCACCGTGCTGGGACTGGTGCTGGTCGCGCCACCGTTGGCCCGCGATCCCGGCTTCGCGCTGTCCGTGCTCGCCACGCTGGGGCTGCTCGTCCTGGCACCGGGCTGGGCAGCGCACCTGCGCGCGCGTGGCGTGCCGCGCGGCGCCGCCGAGGCGCTGGCCGTCCCGGCAGCGGCGTCGCTGTGCACCGCCCCGGTCGTGGCCGTGATCAGTGGTCAGGTCAGCCTGGTCTGCGTCCCGGCGAACCTGCTCGCCGCCCCGGCGGTCGCTCCGGCGACCGTGCTCGGTGTTCTGGCCGCGGTCGTGTCGCCGCTGTCCGGCTCGGCGGCAGGCTGGCTGGCCCGCCTCGCCGGGCTGCCGGTCGGCTGGCTCGCCGAGGTCGGTCAGCGCAGCGCCCACCTGCCGGCCGCGGCGGTGTCCTGGCCGGGTGGCGCGGGTGGCGGCCTGCTGCTGGTCGCCGCCTGCCTGCTCGGGGTCGTGATCGCCCGAAGGGCGGCGCTGCGCCGGGTGGTGCTGGCGGCCGCAATGGGGGCGGTGGTGGTCGCGGTGCCCGCGCGCGTCGCCGCTCCCGGCTGGCCGCCGGCAGGGTGGATCTTCGTGGCCTGCACGGTCGGGCAGGGCGATGCGCTGGTCGTCCGAGCTGGTCCGGCGGCGGCGGTCGTCGTCGACACCGGGCCGGAGCCAGTCCCGGTGGACGGCTGCCTTCGCCGGCTCGGAGTCCGGGCGGTGCCGCTGCTGCTGGTCACGCACCTGCATGCGGACCACGTGGGCGGAATCGCCGGGGTCACCCGCGGCCGGACGGTCGCCGAGATCGACGTCGGCCGCTCGCGTGAGCCGGTCGCCGGCTGGCGGATGCTCGAGCGGTCAGCCGCCGAGCGCCGCGTGCCGGTGCGGACCGTCGCGGTGGGGGAGCGGCGCGAGGTGGCCGGTGTCGTCCTGGACGTGCTGGGCCCGGCCCGGGACTTCCGCGGCACGAGGTCCGACCCGAACAACTCGTCCGTGGTGCTCCGGGTACGGGCCAGGGGTCGGTCGCTGCTGCTGACCGGCGATGCGGAGGTGGAGGCGCAGGAGGCGATGGTCAGGTCCGGGATGGACCTGCGGGCTGACTGCTTGAAGGTGCCGCACCACGGATCCGCCTACCAGAGCCAGGCGTTCCTGCGCGCGGTACATCCCTCGGTGGCGGTGATCTCCGTCGGCGCCGGCAACGGCTACGGCCACCCGTCCGGGTTGCTCCTCGCGGAGCTCGCCCGGGAGGGGCCGCGAACCCTGCGCACCGATGTCGACGGCGACGTTGCGGTCGCCGACCAGCGCGGCCAACTCGTGGTCGTCGCCCGCTCGGGCAGGCCGCCGTGAGGCCGACCGTGGCCGGCGCCGGCGCGTGCCAGGATGGCGGGGTGACCGATCCACCGGACTCCCTGCTGTGGCTCGTGCTCGGCGAGGAGGAGCTGCTCGTCTCCCGTGCGGTCGCCGACGTGGCCGCCGCCGCCCGCGCGGCAGACCCGGAGTCCGACGTCCGTGAGCTGGCCGCGGCCGAGCTGGCTCCAGGCGACCTCTACGACCTGCTGAGCCCGTCGCTGTTCGGCGGCCGGCGGGTGGTCGTCATCCGTGCTGTCCAGGAGGCCAGGCCGGACACGGTGGCCGTGCTGCGCGGCTACCTGGCCGACCCGGCCGACGAGGTCGTGCTCGTCCTCGTGCATGCCGGGGGCGCCCGGGGAAAGGCACTGGTCGACGCGGCCCGCGCCGCCGGCGCCGCCGTCGTGCAGTGCGCGAAGCTGACCCGGGCGGAGGAGCGGCTCGCCTTCCTGCGCGCCGAGGTGGCGCGAGTCGGTGGGTCGATCACGCCGGAGGCGGCGGCGGTGCTGCTCGACGCGGTCGGCAACGACCTGCGCGAGCTGGCGACGGCGTGCTCGCAGCTGGTCTCCGACACCGGCGGGCGGGTCGACGCGGGCGCGGTGACGCGTTACCACCGCGGCCGGGCGGAGGTGACCGCCTTCGCGGTGGCGGACCGGGCGGTGGTCGGTGATGTCCCCGGGGCGCTGGAGGCGCTGCGCTGGGCGCTCGCCATCGGGGTGGCGCACGTGCTGGTCGCCGACGCCCTCGCCGACGGTGTCCGGTCGGTGGCGCGGGTCAGCTCGGCCGGCCGAGCCGATCCGTACTCGCTGGCCAGCACGCTCGGGATGCCGCCGTGGAAGGTCAAGCGGGCGCAGTCCCAGTCCCGCGGCTGGACCGAGCCTGGCCTCACCCGCGCGCTGCGGGCGGTGGCCGCGCTCAATGCCGAGGTCAAGGGGGTCGCCGCCGACCCGGCGTACGCGCTGGAGGCCGCGATCCGAGAGCTCGCCGCCGCCCGGAGCTCCCGCGGCTGACCGGCTGACCTGGCTGACCGGGCGGCCCTGGCGAGACCGGGCGGCCAGATCCCGCCGCACCCAGGGCTGAGCCGGCGCCCTCAGGCGCCGGCTCAGCGGAGCTGCGGAGGGCGGCTCAGAGCGCGTTCGCGCGCTCGGCCATCGCCGACTTCTTGTTCGCCGCCTGGTTGGGGTGGATGACGCCCTTGCTCGCGGCCTTGTCCAGCTGCCGGGAGGCCTGCCGCAGCGCGGTGAGGGCCTGCTCGCGCTCGCCGGCGTCGGCCGCCTCGCGGAAGCGGCGGACCGCCGTCTTCAGGGACGACTTCACCGACCTGTTGCGCAGGCGGGCCTTCTCGTTGGTCCTGATGCGCTTGAGCTGGGACTTGATGTTCGCCACGCGGAAGCCTCGGTCATCGTCGGGAATCGGGGCGCGCCGCAGCCCGTACAGGCTCCCAGCGCGACAAGTGAGGATACCAGCCCGGCGCACGAGAGGCCCAACCCGCACCATCCGCCCGTTCGGCCGCATCGCCCATCCGACTCCACCGGTCCGGCTCCACCATTCCGTCGGGCCCTGCCAGCCGCCCGGCTCGAGAGGGCGGCCCGTGCTGGCAGCCGCCCTCTCGGCTCCGCCCAGGATCACGAGCCGATCCACCAGCCCACCCGCGGCCCGTGCGCGGCTGCCGCCGTCCTCCCTCGGCTCGTCGAGCGAACCGCTCGGCGGCCGCCCGGGCAGGCGGCGTGGGACCATGGGACAGGAGAGGCCACGTGCCATCACATCCCACGACCGAACGGACCGGAGTGACCACCCCTGCGACCGATCCGGCCCGTATCCGGAACTTCGGCATCATCGCCCACATCGATCACGGCAAGTCGACGCTGGCGGACCGGATGCTCGAGGTCACCGGGGTGATCGAGCGGCGCAACATGCGCGCCCAGTACCTGGACCGGATGGACATCGAGCGCGAGCGCGGCATCACGATCAAGGCGCAGAACGTGCGGCTGCCGTGGGACGGGCACGTGCTCGACCTGATCGACACCCCTGGGCACGTCGACTTCAGCTACGAGGTGTCCCGCTCGCTTGCCGCCTGCGAGGGCGCGGTGCTGCTGGTCGACGCCGCGCAGGGCATCGAGGCGCAGACGCTCGCGAACCTCTACATGGCGCTGGAGAACGACCTGCAGATCATCCCGGTGCTGAACAAGATCGACCTGCCTGCTGCCCAGCCCGACCGGTACGCCGAGGAGCTCGCGCACATCCTGGGCATCGAGCCGTCCGAGGTGCACCGGGTGAGCGCGAAGACCGGCGAGGGGGTCCCCGAGCTGCTCGACCGGATCGTCCGCGAGGTGCCGGCACCGGTCGGAGAGCCGGACGCGCCGGCCAGAGCATTGATCTTCGACTCGGTCTACGACACGTACCGAGGGGTGGTCACGTACGTCCGGGTGATCGACGGGTTCATCGGCACGCGGCAGCGGGTGAAGATGATGTCGACCGGGGGCACCCACGAGCTGCTCGAGGTCGGCGTCATCTCCCCCGAGCCGAAGCCGACCCGGGGCCTCGGCGTGGGCGAGGTGGGTTACCTGATCACCGGGGTGAAGGACGTGCGGCAGTCGCGGGTCGGCGACACGGTCACCGACGCGGCACACCCGGCGGCCAGGCCGCTGGCCGGCTACCGCGACCCGAGACCGATGGTCTACTCGGGCCTCTATCCGCTCGACGGATCCGACTACCCGCTGCTGCGCGACGCGCTGGACAAGCTGCGACTCAACGATGCGGCGTTGGTCTACGAGCCCGAGTCGTCGGGCGCGCTCGGCTTCGGCTTCCGGGTCGGCTTCCTCGGCCTGCTGCACCTGGAGATCGTTCGCGAGCGGCTCGAGCGGGAGTCCGGCCTCGAGCTGATCTCCACCGCGCCGAACGTGGTCTACCGGGTCGTGCTGGAGGACGGTGCCGAGCACGTCGTCACCAACCCGAGCGACTGGCCGAACGGCAAGATCGCCGAGGTGTACGAGCCGGTGGTCAAGGCGATGATCATCGCGCCGAGCGAGTACATCGGGACGATCATGGAGCTGGCGCAGTCCCGGCGGGGTGCCCTCGGCGGGATGGACTACCTGTCCGAGTCCCGGGTCGAGTTGCGCTACACGCTGCCGTTGGGCGAGATCATCTTCGACTTCTTCGACGCGCTGAAGTCCCGCACCCGCGGGTTCGCCTCGCTGGACTACGAGGCTGCCGGTGACCAGCGGGCCGACCTCGTCAAGGTCGACATCCTGCTGCAGGGCGAGCCGGTCGATGCCTTCAGTGCGATCGTGCACAAGGACAAGGCCTACGCATACGGCGTATCGATGGTGTCGAAGCTGCGCGAGCTGATCCCGCGGCAGCAGTTCGAGGTGCCGATCCAGGCGGCGATCGGGACGCGGGTGATCGCCCGCGAGAACATCCGCGCGCTGCGCAAGGACGTGCTCGCCAAGTGCTACGGCGGCGACATCACCCGCAAGCGCAAGCTGCTCGAGCGACAGAAGGAGGGCAAGCGCCGGATGAAGGTGGTCGGCCGCGTCGAGGTGCCGCAGGAGGCCTTCATCGCGGCGCTGTCCACCGCCGACGAGAAGCGCGGCTGACCCGCCTCCGCACCCGTCTCCCGCCGGCGCTGTCAAGCCCTCCGGCCGAGATTGTGGACGCCGCGCCGGGCTGTGGACATCGCCCCCGAGTTGTCGGTACCCCCGCCCAGGATCGACCCGAGTCGACCCGAGGA